>CAIWUD010000610.1 GCA_903915775.1 uncultured Chloroflexota bacterium
AGGTAGGTTTCGAGCCAACTTTCTCCCGCAGCCACACAGGGGGCCAGCCTACCACCGGTAGGTGCGAGGGTGAGGATGCGATCGATAGAGCGCTGGATAGTCTCAGCAGCCTCCCGGCGCGTTTCTGCATCCTCAACTAACCACGCCATGACCGTATCCAAGGCGGTGTCATAGGGTCCGCCCGCAGCCTTCGTCAGGAGGGAACGGATGAAGGGTCCCATGTCCATCCGCCCGATCTGCACCCTCTGTTCGTCCTCAGCCCTCGGGTTGGGATTTGCCAGATACGCCCGGAGCTCACCCACCGCGACGGGCTCTTGCGGTACCACGGGCTTGCCATCCGGCCCGGTGGGAACCAGATGGGTGTCAATGAATTCGATCAGGAGCTGGTAACTGAGTGAGCGAGCCACATCTTCGCGGGGGAAGATGATCGTGTTGCTGTTGAAGCTGCTGAAGCGGCGAAGGGTCCGGTCGGGATCAGCTTTTAGCGGGGGGGAATATCTCGCAGTCACATTGGTGTGAGCCTCATTGAGCTTCAGACCCAGGTTGAGATCCGTATGGGCGACGATCAGGTCGGCGATAGCTGGGAGCGCCCCGAGGTCGGGCGAAGGTCCCGCAGGGATACCGTTGTAGTCGTGTACATCAACCAGGCAGCAGAGGTCGAAGAGGGTGTCGTCCATCGTGACCTCTCGTTCATCCCCGCCCGTGAAGCGGTAGGGCGTCTTCTTCTCATGCGCGAGCATGAAGCGGTCGAGCTCGCGCAGGCCAGCGTAGCTATTGGCGACACGACGATCCATCTCATCAGCCTTCTCACCCGTAAAAAAGTTTGGCGAGACGATGATCCCGATCATCTGAATATTGACAAAGGCCGGGTTGTTCTCCTTGAGGGAGCGAATGAGCGCCGCGATGTCGAGGAGAGCTCCTGCACCCGTCCCACCGGCGAAGGAGCCGACGACAAAGATATTACGCTTCTGACGGACTACTTCCGGCACATTACGCACGTCCTCGTTGCCCCCACCAACGTCCCAGGGCTGCGTGACCTGCCGCATCGCTGCTTCTAACTGCTGCCTTACCGCGCCATAGTTGAGAAACAGAGCGGTGCGCCCAACAGGACGAAGCGCCGACGCCCCGGTGCTAATAACTTTCTGAGCAGGAGTAAGCACGGTACCCAGCCTATCGTCCTCCAGCCAGACCCAACTTGTTTTTCCAGCAGCATCCCGTATTACATCGTCCATCGTGTAGGTGGCACTGGTCTGGATCATGGCCATCTCCGCAATCGCGTCCATCGCTCGTTGTGCGGAGAGTTGGACACCGCAGAAATTATCAGTTGGACTCTGGGGGAGCGTATCAAACTCGAGGAGGGTGAGCTGGGGGGGGACGGAGCCGTAGTAGGTCTCGATCAGTCGCTCTTTAACGCGCTGGAGGACCTTGAGACCTGTGCCACCGACACCAATGATGAGGGTAGGGAGACCTGGCATAGTTGCACTCCTTCGTATAGGGAGGATGGCTGAGAAGTGACGACCTTCAGCGCGATCGTGAACGATCCATTGATTCCAACGAGAACTCTATGGTATTGCGATCTACCTCGATCGAGTCTATACCAGCTTGGGGGAACGTGCGCCTCGTGTTCCCAACCTCGATCACCGTCTTGCCATTGCGTACTCGCACAGAGGCGCGGGGTTTGCGACCGAACAGACGCTCGTAGAGTGTCGGAGCTTTCACTTTTGCTGCGGGATCTTCCTGTATTTCTATATCGAAATCAGGCCCAAAGCCAATGGTGACTCGGAAGAGCTTGCGCCGACTGATAAGGATATCGACGATCCTCTGCTCTGGGAGCGGACGTCTCTGGCCGGGTGGCGTAATGCGGATGTAGCCGTCTGGTACAAGCTTCAGCTTGGTCAGCAACTGAATGAGCCAGCGTAGGAGCACAAAGCGAAGTAGGAAGTAGAGGGCGATCAGCGTAGCGAGGAGAGTGGCTAATCCACGTGCAATTGGTTGCCAAATAGGCTCCGCAATCGATAGCGAGAAGCTGCGCACAGAGTTGAAAGGGCGCCCTGAGCGTGTCGTGCCACTATAGGCTACATCGAAGGTATAGTTGCCTGGGCGATCAAAGGTCAGTTCACCACTATAATTTGTGGCATCAACCGCACGGAAGGGAGATAGTGTCACACCCGAGACATTTTGTACCAAGCGTAACGTTGCCTGACCAGTAATCACCTCACTATTAGCCACACGTGCTGCGATCTGGACTGTCTCCTTGACGTAGCCTTGCGATGGTACCGTCACACTGAGGAGGGTTGGAATCAGCCCTGCCCCAATCTGGTAGATCGAGGGCTGCGAGGCAAGACCACGATCATCACTCACATCAAAGGTGAAGCGATAGGTTTGCCCATCGACAAAACTATTTGCTGAAACATTCGCAACATATTGAGGACTCGCATTCGCTGGTTGAAACGTAAGCAGATTCGATCCTGTCCCATCACTACTGCTATACACACCATTCACGGTGAACGTACCGGCTAACGGCATCTGAGAGTCGATATCGACAACCTGGACAACAATATCAGTTGGCTGATCGACCCCAAGCAGACTAGCCGAATTGGGTTGCAGGAGCTGTACCTGGTAGATACTCTTAAACTCAGGCCGTAGCACCGTCACCGTTTCACCATCTGGCACCTGGAAGACCCAATCACCAACAGCCGGTCGGTCGATAACAAAGACCTCAACAGGAGATTGCGAGGTGAGAACCCGAAACTGATCGGGCGGCAGTGCACGGGCATCACTCCCATCAGGTGCCTGGATGCCAAGGCTAACCTTGGGTAGGCGCTTAATTGCGGTGAACACCACCTGTTTCACATTAGGTGGTATTGTCACGGTCACGACTTGCCCAGCTGGGAGGGCGGGAGCATTCGCATAGTTTGGGGTAAAGTTAAGCTCAGCGGTGATATCACGATAGAGCTCGGGAAGCTGATCATTCGTATTGATAGTATAAATTTGCAAATTGGATTTTGACTGGCCCTGATTTTTCCAAAATGTCTGTCCACTCTTCTCGCCAAGTAGTACAACAAACATCTGAACATCAGAAGAGGTATTGATAAGACGTTCAATATCACTATTATTCCCAACGGTATTTTCTCCGTCAGTGAGAAAGATAATTACCGGCGTATTACCGGGTGTGGCTCGCTCGCTCTTCAGCTCGTTGAGAGCAAGCTGCAGTGCTTCAACAATGTTGGTATCACCCATACACTTTGGATTATCAACCGCACCACTCAACTCATCACGGATACTCGCATCATCATTGCTAAGTGGAGTCAACTGGCGCAGCAGTTCTGCCGTCGTGCCAAAGGTGACAATGCCTAAGGAAGTCTGTCGTGGCTCAAGATCCGCAGCGAGGCCAGCGATAACAACCTGAGCTGCTTTAACCCGAAGCTCTTCCGCATCTGTTGCCGCAACCCCGATCGGACGTCCCGATTCGCAATACACGCCACTCATGCTGCCAGAGTTGTCGAGTACAACCACTGCGTCAACATCGGGCAGAGGAGAAGAGGTCACCGGAGGTGCAGGAGCCTGTACCGACGAGCTTTGTGGTGCAAGGTTACTCCCCCCACTCTGGGCTACAGGCGTGGGGAGGAGGGTGACCGGACGAGCAGCCTGATCTGAGGTGTAGGCAAAGTAACCACTCCCGGCCAGAAGGAGCACAAGCAGTGGATGAAGCAGGCTACGTAGCATAGATCGTTCTATCCTTCACTACCATGGCGAGGCTGGAGCATGTTTGTGGAGGGCGAGGCCCTGCACACCTCTTGGAAGATGGTCAAACCAGTTTGAGACATGCCCTTACTTCATTTTCGTATCAGATCCCTTACCACTACTGGTCGAGTTCGGGGTTTTCATGTTGGTATCTGCACCAGGAGGTACATCGCGCCTAGTGGTAGGGGTAGCAACCGCTCTCTCGGGGGAGGTTCTACCTGTAGCCCTACTGTCTAGTGGGGGCCGATAGGTCTCTACAACCTTACGCCCACCCAGCCCAAGCAGACCGAGGAGGAGCAGCGGAGTAAGACAAGCCACAAGGGGCCAAATCTTATTCTGCTCAATCCAGCGCAGGAATGAAGCGAGAAAACCTGGGTCGATCGGCACGCCAGCTGGAATGGGTGTATTGACAAGGGCAGGCAGCGAGGGAAGTGCAACCTCATCACCGATACGGATGTTATCGAAGTAGCCATAAGCAGCATGGCCCTGAGGATTACAATCACTGAGAACGAAGCGGATGCGTAACTGATGGCCACCGCGTCCCCCCAGGTCAACTTTTTCATGCTTCCAGGGAATAAAAACCCAGCGATCTCCGCTGAAGGCAAAAAATGATCGCTGTGAGATATCCAGGCCATCGGGGGAGCTACCGAGGAACCAATCACCACTCGTCTGGCTACTATACTTAAAGTCACCCACAGGTAGGGTCTCATTTGTCGTCAGGTCAGTGATCTCCAGGCGAAAGTTCGGCTTATCAACCAGATCGTGGCTTGGTGGGTCGTTAGCGACGACAGCGTAGCTAAACTGAAGAACCGGTTTTCCCCCTGACGGAACCACAACCTCGCGCTCAATAGAACTTACCTGATCACCCGCAACGGCCCAGGCAACTTCATCACCAACGCGTACCGAGTAGTTACCCTGAGCCACCGTCTGCATGCCATTGGCAGTCTGGGGATCAATCGCGCTTCCGACGATCGAAACTTGGCCGCTCGTCGTCCAATCGCCGAAACCACCGCTCTCGAAGTTGTCACTCACAGCAGCCTGAGCATAGGCAGTCTTGGTGGCGGGTTCATAGAACACTACCGCCGCCGTCATAGCCACTGCGAGTAGCAAAAGGGTTCTGGCTGTTGCACGGGAGGATGTCATACCACACGCTTTCTACATAGCCCCTTGAGGTGCCACATCTTTGCGGGGGAGCCTGGCGCTTCCACCTACTGCCCATCGCTACACTACAAGAGCAACTCGCCCGCAAAACGTATCAAGGTAACGGGCGTGGGAGCATAGACCAATCAGTGAGTTGGACACGGCTCAAATGAACTTGACCGTTCGACACTCTGGTGTCGCTGGACGGTCACACTGGCGTAGCCGAAGTTGAACTATGACCAAGCAGAGGAACCGCCAAGCCCATATCTAGATCGCGGATCACAACACCGACATGGACTCTGCCCCCATCCCACGCTGCTGGTCGATGTAGTGATCGAGATCCTTCTGCTGCACTCGCCAACTCTTCCCAACCTTGAAGGCTGGGAGTTTGCCAGAGCCACACCAGCGGCAGATCGTAGCTCTACTTACGCGAAGGTATTCGGCAACTTCGTCGACAGTCAGCATCCCAGAAGAGGCGTGAGCATTCTGTTTTTTGGTCATTTGCATCTTCTTCCTACCATCTGGCATCGGCACGGACGTGCAGGGACACCCATGCCTCCCCTCCATACTCTTAGTAACAATTTGAGGCTCGCTGCGCTTGCCCAATATGGTGGGATTTGGAGTGCGTGGGCTGCAGGCTGTACCTGGAGGTAGTTCTCCAGAGAAAGCGTGTACGGCGGTGGGATCAGGGCCGATGGGATTAGAGGAAATTGGGCAGACGGGGAGGCGATCTGCGCCGACTTCACAGTCTGGCAGTAGTAGGGCTAGGTGAGGTTTTTACTGTTGGGCAGGTCTGAACCATGCTTACAGCATGCTTCAAACAAGCTTGACACTCGTACGGGAGGCGTCATCTCGCCTCAACCAAAGACAAAGATCGCGCCGCAGATCGCAAGGATGACGATGATAGCCACAATTTGGCGCAGATTCTGGTTTCGCTGTCTCACCCGATCGAGCTCCTTTGCTCTGGCCACCATCTGCTCAACGCTCGCTCTGAGTTGTAGTAAGAGTTCGTCAAGTTGATCATCCTGGCATAGGTCTAGCAGCGGAAATAGTGACGGATCTGGCGGCGGCAAGGTGAGATTGAAGAGATGCGCAACACTCTTCTCGACCGCTTGAGCCTGCAGACTCTGCATATCAGATGCAGCAGCGATCTTCTGCTTACGGGTCGCAACAAGTTCTGCTGCCCGATCGAGGTAGTCATTAAGCCTTTGCTGCTTGCGTTTGGCCTCCTCACGACTGGCTCTGATCAGTGACGCTTCGCTTACCTCCTCGAGATGAGCCATGGTCTGCTGCTGATACATCGAGTTAGGGATCTCGTGCTGATAGCGATTGGCTTCGCGCTGTGCTGGAACCTCAATCAACGCCGACTGGATGAATGGTAAGAGTCTGGTTAGTGCCTGCTGTGCTGGGTCAAGCTCGGATTGATTGGTACTGATCATCTTCTGTCCTGCCATCTCGTCGGCCAATCTTCATGCTGGATCTGGCGTCAAAATGTCCGTTATCGGTACCCGTTCACATGTGGGGTAGGCCACTTGCGCTGTGCAAGGCGCTTGTGCACCAAATAGCAACTTCGCAGGCGAGGCACCCACGCTCCGGAGGAGGCTTGAACACCTACAGTTATTGCGCCTTCAGCACCTACAGACTAGTGAACATCTCATCATCGTCAGCGCGCTGGAGCTTACGGCTCTCGACGATGCCATACGGTCGTAGGACAACATTCAGATTCGTATTGCGGTCGAAGAGGTAGACCCGTGGTTCAGACCAGTGGCCGGTTGGCCCAATGGCAGCCATGTTCGAAACGGCTCTGTAGTCACCAACAATGCGCATTGCGTCTTCTGATGGGATCGGGAAGATGAGGCGCACATTGAAACGGCGATCAAAGGCACTGCTACTATTCGACTCAAAGAGGCGCTCAAAGGTATTGAGGTTATCGATCCAGATAAGTGTATGTACCCGAACAGTTGGGCCGGCATCGAGGATGTAGGTAAGGAGTTCGGCATAGGTTTTCGCCCGTTGTGAGGGCAGCTGCTGAGGGTCATAGCCACTAGTCTCTTGAGCAGTTGGGGGGGAGTCGAATGCACTCTGGAATGCGCGCAGTGGATCTACGACTCTGCTCTCCGCCATTGTGCGACCGAGAGCACGGGTTTCTTGTAGCAACTGGTAGAGCTCGTCGTCCTTATCGATGAAGAGATCATCGAAGGGCGTGGTCTCAGTTCCCGCCGGCTCAACCGGTAGCGGTGCTGGCACTGCTACCGGCGGTCTCGCTGGTGGACGACGAATCGGGTTGGCCATGAGTCGTGGAACGCCAACCAGGGTGAATAGTTCGATGGTGTCGATCTGATCGGTGTGTGTCCGGTGGAAGATCTCATCGGCCAGTCGGCACAGGGCGGCACCGATGTCATCAGTCACATCGGTAGCAATGTCAGTGAGTTCAGGAACTTCAGGTAGCAGTGGTACATCGAGATCGTCACTCTGACGGGCAACGGTGATGCGTAACAGATTTGGCATCAGCGATGCCGCGAGCGCGAGCGTGCCCAGGAGCATGTCGGCGACGTAGCGCTGGTAGCTCATGGAACCATAGATGAGCAGGTTATCAGCGGGTACAGCCTGTAACACCACTAATGGGTGGCGGTTGGCGAGGGTGAGATCCTGTCCGAAGAAGAGCCGCAGCGGTTGATTGAGGATCGAGACATTCCGTTGCTTGATCTGCTCCTTTAACACTGGATTCTCATCGGGAGAGCTTGGGCGATCGCCGACAAAGACGAGGGGGCGACGATTGTCCAATCCACGATCCTGGCACAGTGCGGTGAGTTCGAGGATCAGGGCATGAGGCAGAGGGTGCTGCATGTAGATCTGAGCCCGTCGATTGGCCTCGCTGCGACCAGCATCGTAGTTCAAGATCGCCTCACCCTGACGACTCAACGTCTGGGCCGCATGGTTATTGGTGGCAAAGATCTGCTGGCTTGTCTCCTCATCACAAAGCATGGCTACCCGGATTGCTAACTGAGCCAACATCGCCCCGATATTTCCCACCTCACGGAGAGTCTGGGTTGCTAACAGCAGGTGAATGCCGAAAGCCGCCCCCCGTCGGGAGATATCGCTAAGTAGCGCACGAGCCCGCTCGGCAAGCGCATCGTTTCCATTCAGCAACACCTGGAACTCATCGGCGATGAGCAGGAGGCGCGGCATCGGGGTACGCGTCGTTTTCCGATACTCAACAATGTTCGATACCCGTTGACGATACAGCGTCTCGGCCTGATTGTACGCCTCAGCACGCAGATCTTGCTGTGCAGCGAGATGCTCTAACACACTTAGGCAGAAGGTACGGTCCGCTTTTGAGGCTACTACGCGAGCGTGCGGCAATCCATCGTGACCGTAGGTGTGGAACTCTGACTGCTTCATGTCGATCAGGTAGAGCTCAACCTCAGCCGGACTATAGGTCAAACAGATCTGCTGGATGATGACATGGAGTAAGTTGGTTTTCCCTGAGCGGGTACGGCCAACGATCACGCCACCGTTTGCTAGGGCTTTCAGCTCAAACGAGACGATCTCAGAGCGACCAGTCAGGCCGACATCGATCGAGATCGCGCTCGTTGCATCTTTGCGCCAACGCTGCGCCGCCACCGTTTCGGGTAACGGTATCTCAATTGCCTCACCGATACCGTGGAGTGTGGCTAACGTGTTCAGTATGTCGTTCGTCAGCACACTCGATGGTGGTTCAGCTCGCACCAGTTCAGGTTTCTCCTGCATCGCAAGCAGCTGTATGGTCGGTAGCTTCGCATCAGACCCACGTAACGAATTTGGGAGTATGACTCGGAAACGCTGATCCTGGATGTACTGGAGCTGTAGCCCCTGGTCAACAATCTGGGCACGTGAAATCTGAAATTTAGTACGAAACGCACTCTCGATCTGCTGTGTTTCATGACGGTCACCAATTTTATTCCGTCCAACCTCAGCTTCATCAATGTGGATGATGGTGTAAACACCACATGCAGGGCCGGCATTCATGATACTGACCAGTTTATCCACCGCCTTACTTGAGAAGCGGTGTGGAAAATCACGTATCACGAGCAAGCGGTACGGCTCTTGGAGCTCTTTCGAATCGCCGTTAAGCTCCTCAAGGGTACGGTACTGATCCGTCATTATCTGCGTGATCTCTGCGACACGACCCTCCAGTGCAATTAGCTCTTCTTCAATCCGTCGCTCCTCCGTGAGGGCGTAGGTACCGCGGATGAGCGCTTTGGCTGGAGGTAGGTCGCGGAAAGCCTGTACGAAGGCTCCAAACTTCTCACCAAGTTTGACTGGATCGATCATCAGGAGCTGTACGCCGCCAGGTGGAGCACTGAGGAGGAAGCGTAGGGTCAAGGTGTAGACCAGGTCACCCACCACCGTGTTGCCGCTATCATTGGTCGTAATAATCAGATTACGGCACATGCGTGGACTGTAGAAGAGGGGTACGGTGGACTCGACCGTATCTAATTGCATCGTTCCGAGCAGGATAAAGTCACTGAGCGTACTCTGGGTAGGAAAGATATGCCCAAAATCTGAGCGGCGTAAACCCTGACGATCCTCAATTTTGCGACCAACGTTGACCTCACTGCGCCAGAGGCGCAGCCGTGGTTCCTTCCAGCGGTGATGGTCAAAGGCAAGGCCAGAGAGTGGAAGTTGGTTACTGAGAGCCTCAATGCTCTCAGCAACCCCGATAGTGATGGTCTGAATGAGGGTGCGGTACAACGCTTCATCGATCTGCTGCTGTTCGCGTTTCACAGCTGCTTGTAGTTGCTGCAGCAGTTGCTCGTCTTGATTGAGTTGACGCGAAGCGGCCGCGGAGAATTTATCGCGTAGCTTGGCATAGCTACGCAGTTCACCTTTCAACACGTTCAGTAACTTTCGGTACGATTGAAACATGAGCTCTCCGCTACCTCTTCCAGTATAGGAGCTATCGTCATCGGGGATCTAGAGAGATTCGATATCTGTACATGCGTGATCGTAGTGTGCGGCAAGCTCCTCTGCCTGCGACTGCAGTTCATTGAGTAGTCGCTCAAGCCGACGTACTGGTTCACTGATCGCCGTCAGAAGTTCTTCATCCAACCCAGCAGCCTGTACCAAGGCCATGAACTCATTCACGTTGCTATGCATGATCAGGAATCCTGATACCTTCGCACTACGCGTAGGAGCCGATCAAGCCCACGCTCAAGTTGTTCGGCACTCTGATAGCATTGCCGCTGGAGACTCTCCAGTGCTACCGATGATCGTGCCTGTGCGAGATGCTGTTGGATCACTGCCAGTTGCGTTTGGCGTACATACCGTTCGCGCTGAGCCTCTTGTATGGCCGTCGCATAGCGTTCGCGACAGTCACATGTCGATCGGCACCCACATATTGCCAGGTAGGCAACCGAGCGCACATGCTCCGTATAGCTGGTATCAATATCTTGAAGCACGCGGCTTTCCACCAATCGAAAGCGCTCTTCAGCGGTCGCCACAGCAGCAAGGTGGTGCTGAACCAACAGCGGAACTTGCCTGACCTGTTCGTGCAGCCGTTCTAACATTGTGACATCGTTAATCTGGCGCACAACTCCCATCCTGTAGTTACTATGAGGTTGACCCAATACGCTTAGGTAGGTCTCAACTCCGGCTGCATCAGCATGGTTATTGGATATTAGTAGCGCAACAATATTCTACAGACCAAAATACGGATCGACAGTACGTATGTAGTCCTGAATTTTGCCATCAATTTCTTTCATTTTGCTATTAAACTCTCTTGTGGTTTCGACAGATTGCTTCAAACGCAATTGAAACTTACGAAACTTCTCGTCTTGCCAAGAGCTTGAGAGGCTCTGTGCCTCCTCAAGCGTCTCTTGCACCACCTTCGCAACACCTGAGACGAGGCCACTGAGCGATTGACGTGAACTGTTAAGCTTTGGTAGTTCGTTGATGCGATCAGACATAGTTCACCTACCTCTATCAATGCTCACGAGTAGCGCACTCGCGAGGCTGCCTTAGCAATCTCTTCGAGGCGTGCTGCTTCAGCAATGCACTCCTTCTGAAACGTGGTGAGCTCCCGAATAATGGGAACGATCTCGCTCTTGAAGTGCTCATAGTCATCATCGCGCCAGTATTGACCAACCTCCTTTACCACGTTAATCAGTGACACCTGCTTCTTGTTGATCTCTCCAGCGGTTCTGCGTAAGTAGGACGCATATTGCTCCACCGCCGGGATGTTGATGTGGATCCGTTGTTCACTCATAGATGTGTAGACCTCATAATCTTGTTTGTTGGCGGCGCAACAACTTGGCTCAGAGTCCGATCCTGAGTTGGTCTAGTTCTATAAACTGCACACCTGTAACTGTTCCATCTAATCTGTTTTTTAGCTGTTCGTGGCAAATGATTACCGTTCGTAATTCAGCAAGACGGAACAGATGTAGATTGTTTGGGATTTTGTGCGGTTCCAGAACGAGACGGGTGATCTTACGGACACTACCCGGTATATCAGGATCTGGCACATACTCAGAATGCGTCCAATCCATACATGGTATACAGCCAATAATGTTTGCGATTTTAAAATCGCGATTAACTTCACCAGTTTGTACGTTTTTTAGTAGTGCAGAGAAATATTGAATGTTTGTAATTTGAGCTTGAGCAAGCATCTTTTGTAACCTTGGTGAGAAGACAAGGTAGGGCATACCAGCCCATAGACTATCTCTACCGTGGATTCCGTCAAAAGTATTAACTTCAAATGTTATCTCGGGCAACTTTTCTTTTAAAAAAACACCGCCTTTGGTGTAAAATCGGTCTGAAATGTCCTTTGAGTCGAGTTTTGTGTATGAAATTAACTCGGGACACAGCTCACGCTCGATATTTTTCCAAACAAAATACATTTAATTCTCCGTTAAGGTGTTTTATTTGGGTCATCGTTTTGTAAAGCAATTTTATGCAAAGTTATTTCCTTTCTAATCGCATCTTCTATCATGTTGATTCTGTCAAAGAGTTGCTCTTGACTCCATGGCTTTCCACTTTTCTCTGCTCGTATATACTCTTCGTCCAGTATTTCTAGCCATTCTGAAACGTGAGTGGTATATTCAGTAAGATGTCGACCGCTATGTAAAGGTAATCCGGTTCTTTCCGCCTCTTCTGCAGTTGTGGGGAGAGCAATTCCATTATGTCCGTGGTTAATGTTATACCCTGCCTCAGCAGCCTTTTGGAGAGCAATGCTATCTTTTGCCTCGTTGACGGTTATAAGATGGTGGGCAGCATAACCCTCCGGTACCCCTCCTTCAATCTGGTCTTTCAATCTCAGACCATCGTCCCGCTTTAAAGAGCCTAAAGTCTTGACTTCAGGAACAACAACAGTTCGTGTAGAGTGTACACTTACTGTCTGCTCAGCAACTATGTTACTCCCCTCAAACAGAGTGATCCGGCTTGATCTCTTCCCCCACCCCACCTGGCCGGCTGCCCTGGCAATCTCTTCGAGGCGCATTGCCTCAGCCATGCATGCCTGCTGAAACGCAGCGAGCTCCCGAATAACGGGAATGATCTCGCTCCTGAAGCGCTGATAGTCGTCATCACGCCAGTATTGACTAACCCTTCCCACCTCACCAATGAGCGATTCCTGCTTCTGGTTAATCTCCCTGGCAGTTTTGCGTAGGTAGGAGGCGTACTGCTGTACTGCCGGGATGTTGATGTGGATGCTCTGTTCGTCCATTGTTTTTATTTTGTGGAGGGTTACACCCATCACCAACCCCTCTCAAGGCAGTGGTGCAATCACCAGATTGTCAAAGGTCACTGAAGTAGAACCACTACCTGATGATGAATCTAGGCCCAGACCGATTGTTCCTCCACTCACCTGTCCAGTAGTAATACGTACCATCAACTGATCGTCAACGAAAACCCTATACTCATCCTTTTGACGTTGAATGGCAAGTCGATGCGTAGTATTAATCATCAAGATAGTACCCATATCAGCTTCATTCGTGATAATCAGATCCGTTTGCTGGCGACTCTCTTGATGAACCGCAGTAATACTATTGCTAGAAACATGAATGAGATCGAAACTCGCATCGCGTAAGCGATTGAGTTCTCCTCGATAGTGGAGATAGATAGCTACCCCCGTTTCTTCGGCATCAACAGTTATATCGACAGCGAACTCATACTGCTCGGGCAGATTGAGATCCGCTGATCGCTGAATATCCCACATCCGATACGTTGGTTCACGTCGGGTAGCGGTAAAAAGGTAGCGACCATCGGTATACCCATTACTTCCACCTGAACCACTGTAGGAAATATCCCAGCCGCTATCGGTCTGACTAAAATCGTCAAGAAAGAGCGCATTCGCCTCGGCAACGCTTCGCGGAAGGGGTGCGGGCTGAGGTGTTGCTATGGGTTGCGTGGGAGCCGCGGTGACTTGCACTGCCGTCGAAGGTGGTACGCTGGAAGGTACTGCTGTCGGGCCGATTACCTGGTTGCTACCAGAGTTGAGCGGTAGGCGTGAGAGGCGTATACTTGGTGCAATAAGCACGGCGACAAGCAGGAGTGCACCTATGAATAGGATTGTCGGTAGTAACTGTGATTGCGCAGCGGTACAGTTCGGTACAGTTGACCATTCGTCAGGATAACTGGCTGACAAACGGTCACTACTGGTCTGTTGGCTGAGTCGAACAAATAAGACCGTAGCCTGATCATCCATTGCCCGTCCGTCTTGGTGGGGATCAGACTTTACCATTGCTCATCTCCCGGCTACAGACTACCCAGACTCCACACCACGGGTCGCAACGATAGCTACAAATTGATTACGAACCATGCCCAGAGAAAAGTGCTCCACTCTCTTAGTAACAGAATCCCTCCCCAAGCGCTTGCGCAATGTTGTCGCTGCGCTGCAAACTCCACCCTTCCAAATCCCCACCATCATTCTCGATGCACTCCTACGCCCGGGCCGTGTTGCTGCCATGGCCAAGAATGCTCAACGTGCGACGCTCTGGATGGTGCTGCTGTTATTTGAGTTGGTGCTGGTGACAGGGGGGCTTCTACTACTGCTCAGCATGTTTATCCCGATTGATGGTAGGGCCGTTGCCGTGGGTTCTGGTATTGCCTTCTCGCTGGCCAACCTGGCGGCCCTCCCCCTATTTATGAGTCTTCCGACGGGCTATCCGGCCCTGTCACGTCTCGCGTTGAGCTTTGTGCGTGCCATGATCACCGTTGGTGCTCCTGCAGCTGTGGGGCTGACTCTGCTCTTCAGCCGGGCTTTCTCCGATCTGCAGCAGAGTCCGTTGGTCATCCTCATGCTGCTGCTGCTCATCGGCATGTGGGCTGCGGGAAGCCTCACCTTTGCCCTACTCGTGTCGCCACACCGTGCCGAAGTTGCGGCACTGCGTTGGCTAAGTGCTGCAGGTGCCCTCCTGATCGCCCTACTGCTCACCTGGTCGGAGCCACTCCGTCGCTACGGAGCGGAGCCGCTGATCATCCTCCTCGTTGGTATTGGATTTGGGCTGTTCCGGCCGCTGAGCTACCTCTGGCAGGCGCCTCTGAGTGGCCTGCTTGCCCTCGCCGCACGACTTGGGGCTCCTACCCGCCCACTATTTGCTATACATCCAGTTGGATTTGACGAGCTCTGCCTCATTCCGTTGCCGGGGCTCGCTATACTGCTGGTGCGGGCCTGTCGGGAGGATATCACCCAGGGTGGGCCATGGCTGCTGCAGGTGGCTGCGCATCCGGCTCAGGCCTGGGCAGCACGACGCGCACTAGAGCATCTGGTGTATAGCAGTCACGCGCACTCTACCCTCTTCTGGCTGAGCAGTAGGAGTGAGGGGGTGGACTGGCTGCAGCAGTTGGTGGCTGATATTCCTCGTGATGGCCTGCACCACGCACGCCCTGATGCAAAACGGCGATCCTTCGTCTACCCACTCGTGAGCGCGTATGCTACGTTCGCCACGGTGAACCAACCGGCTGCGTGGCCAACGCTGATCATGGCTCACCGTGGTGCGCTTTGGGCTGCTATCCATCAGCCTGGTGGTGCCGCTGTCGTGACGCTGGTTACGACGGCCGCTGCCATCTTGTCCGCCGATCGTTGGCCGATCGTGGTTGTCATACTGCAGAGCATTGAGCTACCATGTACAATCCCCCCTGATCCCCTCTGGTTGGCTCTGGAGAGGCTGCGAGTCTGGTCCTCGCAACCACTGCTGGCCCTGCCCCCAGACGATGCCGTGGCCCTCCATAGCCTACGCGATGGCCTTGCCACTCTGGAGGGTTGGCCTGCATCCCTGCTCGATGCCGTGGCAGAACAGCTCGTCTACCTGCTCGATCTGGAGCAGCGACGTGGGCAGTGGTTGGCATGATGGTACGTTGTGGGTTTGTGGAGATCCGACCATGAGCAGATCCGTGGTTGCAGAAGACACTCTGTCCATCCGTATTCTCCCTACAGCACACCCGGATCAGTACCAGGTATCGATTGAGGCGCCAGTGCCCCTCTTTGGTGGGCCGGTGATCCGGCCGGAGCGGCTAATCGGTACTGAGGCGATCCGGCCGATCCGCAGGGCGTATGAGCAGCAGGTTGTGCTCTTCCATGAGCTTGAAGTGAGCGGTGTGCGCACACCTGCCGTCGATCTTCAGCCGCTCATGCAGATTGGTCGCGATGTCGCGAAGCTGCTACCGCGCCACGCTCATCAGGGCATGGTGTTGGCAGTGCGCCATGCTCAACGGCGCAAGCGGCGGCTGCGTATCATGCTAGAGGTGACGGTCGAAACGCGGCTCTTCCTTGCGGTACCCTGGGAGTTGCTCGTGCTCCCACTCAGAGGTGGCGCTCAGCTCGGTCAGGAGGGTGAGGAGTTCCTTCTCTACGACGCATCGGTGAACCTGGTGCGCCAGGTGCGCGGGGCTGGGCAGCAACGCTCCCCGCAGGTGACCCAGCCCCTCACGGTGCAGGCGTTCCTCGCCACACCTATCGATGGGCGTCCTATAGAGAGTGCCACGACCTATGAAGCGTTGACTCAACTGCTCACGCCCACACTGGTTGCGAGCTCCTGGTTCACCGGCCCGGGTACCCTCGCGGCTATCGCCAAACGACTACGTGCCAGTGACCCGCAGATTCTCCACCTCCTCTGCCATGGCGAGGAGCGAGTGACACGCTATGGGTCACGGCACGACCTGATCGTTACCCACCTCGATGGCTTCATGCAGCGGGTGAGTGCGTTTGAGCTTGCACCGCTACTCTCCCTTGCCCCGAACCTCCAACTGGTTCTGCTCCAGGCGTGCCACTCGGGGAGTATGGTAGCAGGAGTGGACGATCAGGGTGAGGGTGAGCGCCGAACGCTCGAGAGTATCGCTCTGGCTCTGGTGCGCCAGGGAGTGCCAGCGGTGGTCGCCATGCAAGGTGAAGTGGGGCAGGTGGCGGCTGGCGCGTTTGTGGAGAGCTTCTACCACGCTCTGGCTGATGAGGGTAGTCTTGACCGTGCGGTCGCGGCTGGCCGGGCCGCCATGCGGAGCGTGGGAGGGGCGGTCGATTGGAGTATACCAGTGGTCTACCAGGGTAGTGGCCGAGCTGAGATGGCTACCTGGTATAACCGTGCCTCTGACTGGGTCGAAACTGCCCTGCACCAGCCAGTTCTGGCACGAACCGTGCGCGCCACCTTCCTCGCCTGGGCCCTGATCCTCTTCGCCGCAGGTCTTGCCCGTTGGCTCCTGGTTCCTAGCGATACCCTGGCCGATCTCACGCAACTCAGCGAGCCTCTTGCGGTCTGGGTAGGTGTAGGATTGGTTGGACCAGCGATCATCGCCACGGCGCAGAGCGGGGTGCGTGAGCGTGAGGACCTTCCACCCGCCGTGCGTCGTGCGATACGCTATGCTCAGTGGGGAGGGGCTTACCTGGGCTATACACTCGCCGGGCTCTGTGGGCTCATGATCTGGGTATCGCTCTGGGCTCTCGGACTCCTCGCCCTCATCCCTGCGCCGCTACCTCTCCTGCTCTTCGTCGTGATGCTCCTTGGAGCCCTCGCCTTCAGCTATGTGATCGCACGTTCCCAGTGGCGCTCGGCCCTGGCAATTGCGCCTGTAGACGACTCGATCTACACCCGCTCCACCCTGTTGGTCATCCTGATCGCAGCTGCGACCCTGCTGGTTACACCGCTCGGGATCGTTGCGCTCCCCGGGAGTCCGTTTGCTTGGCTTCTTTACCCTTCACCAGCAGCGATGGCCCTTGCTGGCGTTATGGTCACCCTGGTTTTTGGCGTACGCTAGACAGACTGCTCCTCAGATTCAGTAAGCTCTTCGCAGAAGAGGCGAGCTGTACTGAGTGCGATATCAGGCGGTAGGGTGAAGCGCGCTATACCACGGTTATCGGTAAATGCCGTCCGTGTCTGATCACCAACCTCGAGTTGGAGCCGCCATCGCGTGTGCTGTCCCACATCGCGTAGTGCCACCTGGAGCCACATGTCGTCACCCTCCAGCCCTACCGCCACCGCGAGCAGTGGCGCCCCCGTGACCTCACCCAACCGATCGGTATAGAGTGAGCGCTGATTCCCACTGAGTGTTGCCAGCGTGGGCACGAGGCGTGGTAGCTCAAATAGCACGCTGAAGCGTCGTACCAGGCTATCGGCTACCTGGAGCAGCAGATGGTCGCCCAGAGGGATAGGTGCAGAGAAGTGGATCGGGCTAGCTGTTGTGGCTGCGGGTAGTTCCTCTTCCTCACCAATAATGGCCGAGAGATCATCGGTAAGTTGCTCGTACAGCTTGAGACAGCGCACACACTGGTCGAGATGGCGCAGTAGGGGCACAAAACGGGGCTGCTGATCGACATCTTCGCCGGCAAATTCGGCGTCGATGAGGGCCGGCATCAACGCTTCAGCCTCCTCGTGGGAGAGGTTGTCCTGGGCTAATAGCGCTTGGGCTAATCGGGCTTGGGCTGTAGTAGGAGGGGTCCGAGGCTCAGGCATAGCATGATCCTCCACTCATCGGGGGAAGCTGCTGGGGGTAATTCAGTGAGCGCATGATACTCATGAAGGCGGTATTGGCCCGTAGACGCTGCAGTGCCCGTGACTTGGCCACGCGGGTTTGGTGTAGCGGGAGGCCAAGATCGCGGGCGATGTCGCGAGGGAAGTCGCCACGTACAACCCAGCGCAGCAGGGTGAGACGTTCGATACCGTTGGGGAGTGCCGCATGGAGGAGATCGCGAAGCTCCTGGGTGAACAGTTGCTCCTCCACGTGAGCTATGGGATCGACCGTTATGGCCATCGGATCATCCGTCTCGGGAAGGGACGAAGGGAAGGGTGGCTTCGGTCGGAGATCGCGCTGGGTGGTACGAAAGAGCTTCATGGCCCAGGAGAGAAAGCTGCGCGGCGATGTCACCTGGTCAATTTTGGCCAAGATGCGTGTAACCACCTCCTGGGCATGGTCATGCGCGTCATGTTCGGTAGTTCCACTACGTGTGGCAAGCCGAATGAACATGAGCCAGAGTTCGTGCGCGGCACGCTCTTCGCGATCGAGCATCCCACGGTAGAGCCGTTCGCTGTAGATTGCGTAGAGTGTAGCACGGATGTGGGCAGTACCATCGGCTAGCGGAGGAGTTTGCCCATGCCGCGCAGTTACCTCATCGAGCAACTGCTCCTCGTCAGTGATAAGTTGCCACTGATTCCGCACCACGAGTTGGCGCCAGATAGTGTGTGCAGTGCTTCGCACCATCTGCTCTGCGATCGGCTCTCCTTGACCTGTGGTAGGGTTGGGTGTTGGGTGTTCACTCATGCGGCGAGCCTACCATACTCTTTGAGTCCTGTCTAGAAGTGTGGGAGGGTACCTGTTCACTGTTGAGGCAAGCCAACGTACGGGGGTTGCCCATACAGGGGTTACCACGAGGGGGAGAAGCCCTCGATCCAGGAGCAGGGTAGTCATGCTGGTTATCCCTCGGGGTCTTGCGGGGTTACTCGGGTAGCGGTGCAACAGCGCTGCACGAGACGAGGATACGCCATCCGGCTATGGTACATTGGCAGTGTGGCCCGGCGTGTGG
>CAIWUD010000611.1 GCA_903915775.1 uncultured Chloroflexota bacterium
GCGCAGACGCCCCGCAAGCGCCAGAAGGTGAACCACTGCATTGGTCGAACCACCAATGGCTGCATAGACCCGCAGCGCGTTCATCAGCGCCGCTCGGGTCATGATCTGGCGCGGACGCAGATCGGCGCGTACCAGTTCGACCGCACACGCTCCGCTTCGCTCGGCTGCAACGAGCCGACGGGTGTCATTAGCGTCGAGTGTTGCTCCACCGGGAAGCATCATGCCCATTGCTTCGGTGATCAGGGCCATCGTTGAGGCAGTACCCACGGTGTTGCAGGTGCCAACACTGCACGAGTAGCAACCCTCTAGGCTCTGCCAATCCTCTGCACTCAGACGGCCTGCCCGGTACTCATCCAGATACTTCCAGAGGGAGGTTCCCGAACCGACCGGCTGCCCATGCCACTGCCCAGCCGTCTTAGGACCACTACAGACACTGATCGCCGGCAGGTTCGTACTCGCAGCGGCCATCAACTGGGCTGGAATACTCTTATCACAGTTGCCCAGGAGTACCACCCCGTCGATCGGATAGCTGCGCAGCGTCTCCTCGAGCTCCATCGCCATCAGGTTGCGATAGAGCATTGCGCTCGGCTTCATCAACTCCTCGCCCAGCGCAAGCGTATTGAACTCTAGCGGAATACCACCCGCGGCTATCACCCCGCGCTTCACCGCTGCAGCAAGGGCTGGGAGGTTGAGCCCACAGTTGTTCAGTTCACTCCAGGAACTGGCAATCCCAATCACCGGCTTGCCGCGAAAAAACTCCTCTGACCAGCCGAGTGAGCGCAACACGGCCCGACTCTGCGGGCCAATCTCGTCGCGCCCCTCAAACCACTCAGCGCTACGTAGGCCCATTCTGGTAGTCACAACGCAACCTCTTGGGCAATCACCAGCATGGTTACCCCCTTGGCAGTCGGTGCAGCAAATGGCTGGAGCAGAATGTAGCCGTCATGGGGGGCGCGCACCTCCAGCGGTGGAGCCGCGACACGTTCAAAATCGTAGAGCCGACCAACAAGCTCGCCGGCAGCCACGGCAGCACCAACCTCATAGACTGGCTCGAAGTAGCCTGACACCGGCGCAGGGACATAGTCGTCCAGGCTCGTTGCCGCCACCAGCCGTGGTGGGTGACCCCGGCTCGGGTCGACCGGCATGATGCTCCCGGGGAGCATGCCATAGTGGTGGAGCACATTCTTGATCCCCTGGTAGGCGTGGGCTACTCCCTGGCGCAGCACGCCACCAGAGTGGCCAAACTCACCACCGATCGTCACCTTCCCCATTGCCTCAGCCTGATCGGTGAGGAGACCCGATGCCATCTCACTCGAATAGATCATCACGAATGGCGTATCGAAGAGCGAGGCCACCTTGACCATTTCAGCATACTGCACCGGGTCAGCAATCGGATGGAACGAAGAGCAGAGGGCAAACTGCTGCCCACCGCGTCCCGCAGCATGGATGTCGAGCACCACATCGACCCGCGGCAGGATCGCCGTAGTCACAAAGTGAGCGATGCGTGAGGTCAGGGTGCCACGGGGGTTCCCAGGAAAGGCACGATTCATATTCGCGCCATCTTTAGGCGATGTGCGCGTACCCGCAATACAGGCCGGAGTGTTAAGACGGGGAAGCATCAACAGCCGCCCCCGCATCAACGTTGGATCGAGCTCATGCATGAGTCGCCAAACCGCCACCTGGCCCTCATACTCATCACCGTGAGTACCACCAAAAACGGCCACCCCGGGCCCGGGCCCAGCCTCACCATTGATCACCACCAGTGGTACCAGGGCATTGCCCCACTCTCCATCGTAGTGGAAGGCTACCTCATAGAGGGACTTCCCTGGTCGATCGAAGTCGATCGACCCATGGTAGTGAACCGTACGTACGTCAAGCATAAGCCTCACTCACTTCCGCGCAGACGTGGATCGAGCGCATCACGCAGCCCATCACCAAGGAGGTTGAAGCCCAACACGGTGATCACGATCGCAATTCCCGGGGCAATGGCGACCCATGGGGTCAACTCCATGTAGCGGCGCCCACTGCCGAGCATGGTACCCCACGAAGGATCGGGGGGTTGGGTACCGAGGCCCAGGAAGCTGAGTGCCGCCTCGGCAAGGATCGCTGTCGAGAGCAGCAAGGTGGTCTGGACAATCAGCGTTGCAGTAATGTTGGGCAAGATATGACGTACTACCATGCCGAGATCAGTCACGCCAGAAGCGCGTGCCGACTCGATGTAGAGCTGATTGCGTACCGTCAGCACTTCACCGCGCACCAGGCGTGCATAGATCGGCGCATAGACGATGCCAATCGCAATCATCGCATTGGTCAGACTCGGCCCCAGGAGCCCCGCAATCACGATTGCTAACACCAAGCTCGGGATCGCGAAGAGAATGTCTACAAAACGCATCAGGAGGGTGTCGATCCGCCCTCCCGCGTAACCGGCAATCAGCCCCAATACCCCTCCGCTAACTAGGGCCAGGCTAACCGAGATGAGCCCGACGTAGAGCGAGATCCGCGAGCCGTAGATCACCCGCGAGAAGATGTCGCGACCGAACTCATCGGTACCAAGGAGATAGTCACTGCTCGGCTCCAACAGGCGGCGTGCCACCTGCTCTGTCGGTCCGTGTGGACTGAGGATCGGGGCAAGGATCGCGAGAAGGGTGACCAGGGCGATGATGATCAGCCCGGCAATACCAAGCGGATTGCGGCGCAGCGAGCGCAGAAACGCGAGATCGCGCCGTCGACGAAGCCTCTGGGCTGAACTGCCGAGA
>CAIWUD010000612.1 GCA_903915775.1 uncultured Chloroflexota bacterium
AGCCCAACTCTACGCTAGCCACGAAGCGGTGATGCGCGAGGTGGCCCAGCGCCGTGGCCTCACAATCAACTGGCATACGACCCTTGATCTCCCACCCAGCCCTTCTGATCCCGCCACCGTTGCGCTACTCCAGGCCGCCGCAAACGATCTGGGCATCCCGTCGATGCTCATGCACAGTGGTGCCGGGCACGACTCGCAGGTGATGGCCCAGCGTGCCCGTATGGCGATGATCTTCGTGCAGAGCAAAGATGGTCGTAGCCATACGCCCGAAGAGTTTACCTCGGTCGAACACGCCGTACTGGGGATCACCCTGCTGGCTGCGGGGCTCTACCAGTTGGCCTACACCCCATAGGGTAGCTTATGAGCGACGGACCTCCTAGCGTGCCCTTCACCCTGGTTGACTGGGTCCATGTGCCCAACGAGCGCACCCCCGGTGCGACTGGCGATAGCTTCTGGCGCACCGTTCAACTGCCCGATGTGCGCTTGCGTATCGTTGAGTACCCAGCCGGCTACCTTGCCGACCACTGGTGCGAGCGTGGACATGTGCTCCACCTGCTAGAGGGCGTCGTAGCTATTGAGTTCGTGGGAGCAGACGAACAGCAGCTGCAGCCAGGGATGACCTGTCGTCTGACGCCGGGCCATGCCCATCGACTGCGTACCCTCGGTGCGCAGACCGCAGTGGCGCTGATCGTCGATTGAGATAGGGAGCCATCAGGACGAGGCCTATGGATCTGATCATCAAGCATGGCACGATTGTCACAGCAACTGACACCTACCAGGCCGATATCGCTATCTCGGGTGAGACGATCGCGCTCATCGGCCACGACCTGAGTGGCGATGCGACGACACGAGTCATCGACGCACGCGGGCGCTACCTCTTTCCGGGTGGTGTTGACGCCCATGTGCACCTCGACACGCCAGTGATGGGTACCATTACCGCCGATGACTACCAGAGCGGAACGATCGCAGCTGCCTGTGGTGGTACGACCAGTATTGTTGATTTCTGCTTCCAGATGCCTGGTCAGAGCCTGGGGATGCGATCGCCGGTTGGCATGTCCGGGCGGCTGGTAAGGCGGCTATCGACTACGGCTTCCACATCGTCGTAGCCGACCCAACCGCTGCGGTGCTCGAGGAGCTCGCCGGACTGCCAGCACAGGGCATCACGAGTTTTAAGCTCTTCATGGCCTACAAAGATGCGCTAATGGCCGACGACTGGACGATCATTCAGGTGCTTGAGCAGGCCAGACGGAGCGGTGCCCTGGTCATGGTGCACGCCGAGAATGGTGACGCAGCTCACCTCCTCCAGCAGCGCTTCCTCGCTGCCGGGCAGACGAGTCCGAAGTACCATCTGCTCAGTCGGCCACCCCGCATCGAGGCTGAGGCCGTCGCACGGGTGATTACCCTGGCCGAGTTTGTTGGTACACCGATCTTTATCGTCCATATGAGCTGTGGCGAGGCCCTCGACGAGTTGGTACGCGGACGGGCTCGTGGCGTTCAGGTCTTCGCCGAAACCTGCCCCCACTACCTCAACACCTCAGTTGAGGATCTCGATCGCCCCGGGTTTGAGGGGGCTAAGTATTGCTACAGCCCGCCACCACGGCAAAAGAGCGATCAGGAACTGCTCTGGCATGCCCTGGCCAATGGCACCCTTCAGTCGGTGGGATCCGACCATGCGCCGTTCAACTTTGTTGGCCAGAAGGAGTTGGGGCGCGACGACTTTACCAAGATCCCGAGTGGCGCACCGGGTATTGAGGAGCGGTTGATCATGATCTACCAGGGTGTGCATGAAGGGCGGCTGAGCATCAACCGCTTCGTCGAACTCGTCTCCACCGCACCTGCACGCCTCTTTGGTCTAGCCCCGCGGAAGGGGTCGATTGCGGTAGGTGCAGAT
>CAIWUD010000613.1 GCA_903915775.1 uncultured Chloroflexota bacterium
CTACGACGGAACGACCGGCAGGCTCACGGCGGCGGTCGGGCAACCGGGAACCTACGCGGTGCTGCTGATGGAGCGCTACCACCTCCTCCTCCCACTGGTGGCGGTAACCAAACCGAGCAGTGTACCACCCTTTGTGAGCCATACCCTCCCGCGGGTGGTACGGCTGTAGAGGTAGCAGATAGAGCGGTCGGAGCCTCCACCGCCGCGTAGGAGAGGGCATAGCCTATAGAGGAGTTCATGCCCGTGATCGCAACTGAGCGCACATCATCGCTTTGAGCAACATTGAGGACACGCAAATCATGGAATCTCGCACGGACAGCCAATTCGGTGCACAAAACCCCCGCCTGATCTCCATCAACCTCGCGACGATTCAGACGTTGCTCGACACCCTACGCCATCTTGGTAGTGCATACGGTCCTCCTAGCAAGTATGCAATCACTGAGGATGTGGTGCGAGGCCATCTCATCCAGGTGAGCATACTGCAGGATGAAACGGGCTGGATGGTGATTGCACGTAGTGATCCACCGCTAGATGCAATAGTGAGTTTGCATATCAATCACGACATCTTCCACCAGGAGTTCAGTCACACTGGTGAAGCAATATTTGGGCGGATACCAGAGGCGTGGCTACGAACACCAATGAACCTTGTAGTGACACTTTTCGGCCCAGAGCTCGGGGAAGAGTAGTCATGCTTCAATCTTTGGTTGCGACGGCGTGACTCTCGGGCGGTACCTATTCACTTTCGCAGTAAGCTAAGGGGGCAACCACGGGGGTTGCCCCGACATTCGGTTCGCGGAAACAGTTCACCGCAGCCCAACTCCCCGGGCTGGGAAGCACTCACAGCACGACCATGTCATCACGGTGGACAATCTCAGGCCCATAGTCGTAGCCGAGAACCTCAGTGATTTGGGCTGAGCGTAGCCCCTGGATGGTGCGTATATCACTCGCGCGGTACTGGGTGAGACCGCGAGCAATTTCGCGCCCATCGGGGGCATAGATGCGCACCGTCTGGCCACGGTCGAAATCACCCTCAACGGCGGTGATACCTGCTGGTAGTAGGCTACGTCCTTGGCGCATCAGGGCAGCAGCGGCACCTGCGTCGATAGTGAGGCGACTCTGTCGTGCCGTCTCGGCGAGGATCCAGCGCTTACGCGAATCGAGATGGCTTACCGTGGCGGGGAAACGGGTTCCGATCGACTCGCCGGCGACAATGCGCAGAATCACATTCGGTTCGTGGCCTGCCGCAATCACCACGGTGGTACCGGCGCGGGTAGCCAGGTCGGCAGCCTGGATCTTGGTGCGCATGCCACCAGTGCCCTGTGTCGAACCGGCCCCCCCGGCGATGGCCCAGATCTGCTCATCAATGCTGGGAACTTCAGTAATCAGGCGCGCCTCCGGATGCGTGCGTGGATCTGCATCAAAAAGCCCAGTGATATCGGTCAGAATGAGCAGAAGGTCTGCATCGATCAAACCGGCGACGAGAGCCGAGAGGTTGTCATTGTCACCTACACGGATCTCGGTAGTGGCTACCGCATCATTTTCATTGATAATCGGCACGATACCGCGCTCGAGGCAGAGCGAGAGGGTGTTGCGTGCGTTGAGGTAGCGCCGACGATCACGTAGGTCATCGCGGGTCAGGAGCGCTTGCGCAACCTGGAGATTGTAGATTTCAAAAAGCTGTTCGTACAGGTGCATGAGGCGGCTCTGACCAACGGCAGCAAGCATCTGGCGGAGGGGCACATTCGCCCGTGCACGTGGAGTGGGCGGCTCGGCCATGCGTTCGCGACCGGCAGCAACTGCCCCTGAAGAGACGAGGAGTACCTGAACAGCTTGTTCACGTAGGAGTGCTACCTGTCGGGCGAGATCGACCATGTAGGGTCGGTGGAGGCGGTTACTACCGGCGGTAAGCACGCTCGTGCCGAGCTTGATAACAATGCGAGTGGGGAGTTGCATGGAGCATTATCCTGAAACGTACCTCCACGCTGTAGGTAGACCGGAGGTAGCGAAGTGAGTCGTGCTGCTATTGTAGCGCAGGTAGGTAGGTCTGCAAGCGTGATACAATGGGCCAGGTCGTGATACCTGTACACGGTTGGGGTAAGGCAACGACGGGGCAACCACGGGGGGGTGCCCGTACGGGCGCGCCACGAGGGCAAAACGCCCTCATCCCAGGAGAAGTGTGAACAGTTACAGGTCGTGGTTCAGTTTCGGCTACACCGACTTGACTGTCTGGCAGGATCAGCGCAAGGTTAGTTTTTGTGGAGGGCTGCGCCCTCTACACCTCCCCGGAGGTTCAAAATGGGCAAGCGTACTGAAGGTACAGTTGGTCACTCCTCGGTAGCTCATACGCGCACGGAACGGCAACGTGTACGGCGTCAGGGACGCCTAGCACTACTCGGGGGCCTTGCCTGTTTGTCCGATGTGCCACAGGGTGAACTAGCTAGTCTGAACGAACTCTGCACGCTCCGACTGTTCCAGGGTGGCAGCCAGGTGGTTGGTCGGCAACCCGGTGGTGACGTGCTCTTCCTGATCCTCCGCGGGCGGCTCCAGTTACACGTGCGTGATGCCACCGGGCATGAAGTAGATCTTGGCACCTTAGGTCCTGGTGACTGCTGCGGTGAGGGACCGCTCTTCGGTGAACGTTTCCCACGTATGAGGATCATCGCCGAGAGCGATTGCTCACTCCTCCAGATTGCCGTGGCCGATCTCCGCAATGCACAGCGCTCGCTGCCCATGCTGATGGCGGCGCTGCGACGTACCTATCGATGGCGTGTGATCGACTCTGCACTTGCTCGTGTGCCACTCTTCAGTAGACTGGCACCAGCTGAGCGTACAATCCTAGCCACCCGCCTGCGTCCACTCCACTACGAACGTGATGAGCGGATCGTGAAGCAGGGTGGTCGCGTCGATACACTCTATCTCGTTGGTAGTGGCCAGGTCCGTGTTGCACATGGTGAATTGGGGTTGCTCCTCCTGGGTGAGGGAGATTTTTTTGGTGAGATCGCGCTGCTCAGTGATCGCCCCTACCCGGTTGAGGTACGGTCCACGACGCCAACCGACCTACTAGCCCTGCCACGTACTGAATTCGAGCGCCTGCTGGATCAACATCCCAACCTTGCGACTCAGCTCCAGGCACTGCTCGAGCAGCGTCGGCAGATTGTGACTGCGATTGGCACCGATCATGAGCATGCCGGTGTGCTTGAGCCAGCGGTACGGGCGGGCATGTTACGCGGTACCCATCTGCTCGTACGTAACTCAGAGCACTGCAAGCCTGATTGCCACCGGTGTGAACAGGGATGCGCGGAGCGTCACGGACGGGCACGCCTGCAGCTAGATGGCCAGATGATCCATGGGCTGGAGGTTGCCGATAGCTGTCGACAGTGCACCCTCGACGCCGAGTGTGCAGCGGTCTGCCCTGCCGATGCCTTCGAGCGAACTGGGAATGGTGCCCTCCTGGTTACTGATCGCTGCATTGGCTGCGGTAAGTGCATTCCCGCCTGCCCCTACGATGCGGTTACGAGTGTCGGTTTGCCCAGCGTGCGACCAGCACCTGGCCAACTCTTCACGCTCCTGCGCACCACCTTCGAGCGTATGCGCCGCCACCAGATCATTCCCCTCGACCCGATTGCTCCGCATCAGCGTGCGGATAAGTGTGATCTCTGTCACGGCTTCGCCGATCTGGCCTGCGTGAGTCACTGCCCCAGTGGCGCCCTGCAGCTCGTCGCGGTAGAGGAGCTATTTCCGCGTTGAGGCATGATTGCCATTCAAAACGTAATAACCGAACTACCCACGGTCACTACCCAGAGCAGGTTGAGCAGGATGCCCACGACCAGGCTGATCCCAACCAAGAGCAGCAGGTAGATCGAGCGGCGTCGGATCATGCGTTTATACTCACTCGATAAGATAAACTCGAGCATCGCCTGTTGAGCTGCGAGAACGCGATCAATCTTGCCCCCTTCCGTCTCGGCCTGAGCTAGAGCATCGGAGAGATCGATCAACTCACGACAGGCATGGCGGCGCGCTACGATGGCCAGGGCGGCGAATGGGCGCACACGCTGCTCGGTACTTACCCGCAGTGCGGTCGTGACCACCCCTTGCAATGCGGAGCGATGGCTCTGAGGTCGTGCGATGTAGCGCTGCATCGCATCAATCGGGCTCTCGAGGCTGAGCAGTGAGACGCGTATAAAGCCCATAAAACCCGGGGTCTGTCGCCGCAGCTGCCGCGCGCGCTGTTGGCGGAGGACGAGGGGTCGCCGTGGGAGGACGAGACCAAGGTAGAGGTAGAGGGCCAGGGCTCCAATCAACAGGAGGGTTCGGTGCGTACCCTCGACGTTCCCGGCAACGACCAGAGCGGCGAGCAGGCCTGCCAGGGGTATGCCGATACTGTTACCGAGGAGGTAGCGTGTGCGCAGATCGGTGGTATTGAGCGGCGTAGTCTCGCTGATCCGCGTGTCTCGATGTACGATCACCCCAAGGGTGGCGAGCAGAGCGCTGCCGACCATACCGAGTAGGTAGGGTAGAACAGCGAGCATGGTGAAGTTGAGATCGACGACCATCGTGATCACCTCGACCTTAGGAGAGCTGAAGTTTAACCATCAGATTCGGCTGCACCGGCTTGACCGTCTGGCGAGGCCGGGGCTGGGCTGGGTTTTTTGTGGAGGGTAGAGCCCTTCAAACCTCCCGTGAGTTCAGTAGTCTACATCTTCCGTTCGTGAGAGGAGCGTTCCACCAACCATTGGCAGGGCGAGGGAGGAGACCACGATGAGACCAAAGAGCATGCCCTCTGGTGAGCCATACGCAACCACCACCTGCTCCCACTGAGACCAGGAGAGGTAGGCGGCTAATCCAATCCCGGCGAGACCAACGGCCCACCCACTGTAGCGCATCTGCGCGAGCTCGGTGAGGGCCTCTTCGCGACGACGATCGGAGACCTGGATGGCATCGTAGGCGGC
>CAIWUD010000614.1 GCA_903915775.1 uncultured Chloroflexota bacterium
CTACCTGGCCGCCTACCAGGGGTTGGCCGCGGCGGACGATGAGCGCGCCCCGGCCCTGCTCCAAGCGGGCCACCAGGCGCTCATGGCCAGCGCCGACGCTATCGAAGCGGACGCACTGCGCTACAGCCTGCTGGAGCAGGTGCCCGCCAACCGCGAGCTCCTGGCCCTCTGCCACGAGCACTTTCCCCAGGGCGTGCCCGCCGGGGTGGTCGACCTGGCGGCGTTGTTCGCCGTGGAGTTAGCAGCGGTTGCATCTACTACGCCCGTTGCGGATGTAGCAGATACCGCGACGTCAATGGGATCATCACCGACCCAAACGGACTTACCAGCACCATCGCCCACTGCGCCAAGTGCTCCTTCGCCCGTTGCGCTCCGTGAGACCGGTATGGGCCAGACGCAGCCGCCAACCGCCAGTCTGCGCGGTGCCGACCTGCGCGGTGCCGACCTGCGCGGTGCTGACCTGCGCGGTGCTGACCTGCGCGGGCACCTGCACGACTCGGCCAGTTGAGGCAATTAGCTGAACTTGCTGCCGGCTGAGTCTACCCACCGCGCATGAGCTGTGGAGCGCATCCTGGGAGCCTGGGGCACAATCCTTGTCCGGTGTATCTCGCGGAGCAGCGTTGCGGGCGAGCCGCCCGCGCTCCCGGGGAGGGGTCACGTGACACCCTTTGCAAGGCTTTATCCCACCGGGGAGGTATGAATGGCTGCACCCTCCGCAAAAAACCTCACCCAGCGCTGATCCCGCCAGGGAAGGAGAAAGAGACACCTCAATCGCCGACCGGTGCAGGGGCTGGTTTACCCTTCCGGTGCTGCCCAGGGAGGGTGAGGGCCAGCAGTGCTGCGGGAATGATGATGAAGGTCACGGCGACCATGACCTGTTGGATGCCGACCGTGTCGGCGAGGTGTCCTGCAATCCCTGTACCGATGGCGCCACTGGCGAAGGTGAAACCGAGGATCAGACCGGCTGCCAGGCCCTGTTTGAAGGGGAGCAGGCGTTGCGCGTGGACCACGAGCACGCTGTGCTGCCCACCGATGAGGAGGCCGGCCATGGCACAGGCAACAAAAGTGAGTGGTACTGAGGGGGTGAGCAGCGCAACTAGTCCGATGGGAATGCTCAGCAGCATCGGCCAGACCACAGCGGCACGCATGCCGTACTGGTCGGCTAGGGTGCCGGTCATGATCTGACCAACAGCGCCAGTTCCCATGAAGACACCGGCCAGCAAGCCAAACAGGGCGGGCTCCCAACCACGGCTTGCGAAGAGTTGCGGGAGGTAGGATTGGTAGATAGCCTGAACAGAGGAGCGTAAGGCCACGAGGGTTACGAAGGCAGCGATAGTGGCGATGGCAACGAATGTCCACTGCTGGGCGGTACGGTTTGGAGCCGTATAGTCTGCATGGTTGTTGAGCCGTTGTTCGTCGCGTGAGGCAATGAGCAGGATGGCCGTGGGGATGAGGGCCATAGCGGTGAGCGGGAGCAGTCCAGGGGCGCCAAAGCGTCCAGTGAGTGCACCGGCGAGGAATGGTCCCGCAGCTAGGCCAATCTGGCCCGAGAAGAAGAAGATAGCAGTAGCACTTGCAGCCCGGTCGGGTACAGCGGACGCGGCTGCTGCTGCACCGACAGGGTGGAAGAGCGCACTGCCGAGGGGGGCGATGAGAAAGACTGGTAGGAGTAGCGCCCAACTGGGGGCTAGTGCGACGAGGGTAAAGCAGACGGCAAGCCAGGCGACCCCAACTGCAGCAAGGAGCATCGAGCGCCCGCGGATCTGGTCGGAGAACCATCCAAATAGGGGCTGTGAGAGTGAGCCGATCAGGAGGTAAATGGTCAGTGCGGTACCGATCTGGGCATAGCTGAGGCCGAGGGGTTCTTTCAGTACGGCGAGTAGCACTGCTCCGGTGCTGTTGAGCACATCGACGGCAAAATGGCCCCCTGAGACGGCAGTGAACATTCGATTGTTACGCATGGACTTTCCTGTAGGATCTCATGCGGCTGCGCCGCAAGCAGTAGGGAAGATTCTGGGAGGGCCAAGCCCTCCCCGGCCCGCCCGGGGGCGCCGCAAGCAGTAGGGAAGATTCTGGGAGGGCCAAGCC
>CAIWUD010000615.1 GCA_903915775.1 uncultured Chloroflexota bacterium
GGAGCCGCTCATCGGCCTCTTTGTCAACACCCTGGCCCTGCGTAGCCGCTTGGCCGACACCGATGGTACCCCGCTCAGCTTCAGCGCCCTTCTGACCCAGGTACGCCAAACGCTGCTCGAAGCCCAGCGCTACCAGGAGGTTCCCTTCGAGCAGGTAGTAGAGGCGCTGCAGCCCGTGCGCGACCTCAGCTACTCGCCACTCATCCAGGTCATGTTCGATTTCCAGAGCGACCCGAGCCCCCCAGAGCTCCTCACGCTCCAGAGCGAAGCCATTACACTGGCGAGCCCCATCGCAAAGTTTGATCTGACCCTCACGTCCGTAGCGGAACATGACCAGATCACTGCCATCCTGGAGTACAACACCAGCCTGTTCCACGAGGGGACGATCCGACAGATGGCCAGTCACCTCGAGATGCTCCTGGTCGCCGTGATAGCCAATCCCCACCAACTGGTCACACATCTGCCACTACTCACTCCCGCCGAGCAGCAACGTTTTGTGGCCTGGAATGACACCACTCTTGCCCACCCAGATGTGCGATGCGTTCATCAACTCTTTGAAGCTCAAGTACTCCGTACACCCGATGCTATTGCCGTGAGTGCTCCTGCTGATTATCCCCACCACTGCGCCGCACACCATCACCATGGCATAGCCAAAGCTGAGCTGTTTTTCCAACAAAAAGGAGTCGGGGCACTCGCCCACCGGGGCGAGGTTGAGCAACATGGTAGCAACTCTGAGCCCCCCATGGAGTACCTGACCTACCAACAGCTCAACGCACGTGCCAACCAACTTGCCCACCGACTCGTGGCGAGCGGTGTAGGTCCCCATAGCCTCGTCGGCATCTGCCTCGAACGCACACCACTCATCCCCATCGCCGTTTTGGGAGTGCTCAAGGCTGGTGCAGCGTACCTTCCCATTGACCCGAGTTACCCACCTACGCGCATCGCCTTCATGCAGAACGATGCACGCTACAGCCTCCTCATCACCACGAGCGAACTACTGCCTATCGCCGTACCCACCGCCCCCCCTCCCCACGTCATCCTCCTAGATGCTGACGCTCCTGTCTGGGGTGAGGCTACCACCAACCTGCAACTTCCGACTACCCCTGATCAGCTCGCCTACGTCATCTACACGTCGGGCTCGACGGGCAGGCCCAAGGGGGTCATGGTGACGCACGATAACGTTGCCAACGCCTACAATGGTTGGAAGAATGCCTACCCTCTCCAGGAGTGCCGTGCCCATCTCCAGATGGCTAGTTTCTCCTTCGACGTCTTCGTCGGCGATCTCGTACGTGCCCTCTGTAGCGGGGCAAAGCTCGTGATCTGCCCGCGCACCTGGATCCTTGAAGTCAACCTCCTCGCTCGCCTGATCCAGAACGAGGGTGTAGACAGTGCCGAATTTGTACCAGCTGTCCTACGCGCTCTGGTCGACCATCTTGAACAACTGGGCCAGAACCTCCATACCATGCGTCTGCTCATCGTCGGCTCCGATCGCTGGTACGAAGCCGACGAACGACGTTTGCAGCGCCTCTGCGCTCCTCATACACAACGCTTTATCTCCTATGGGGTGACTGAGGCCACAATCGATAGTACCTACTACGAGTATTCCACCATACCACGCCCAATCAATCTCGCGGTTTCTGGGCAGACCTTGCCCTTCCAGCCTCCTCCTGCAGGCGTCAGTTCTCACCACCAACAGGAGGAGGTTGGAGAAGAGGGTAGTGCCTACCCTACGGATGAAGGTGTACTCATGCCAATTGGCCGACCATTTGCTAATGTTCAGGTCTATATTCTGGATGGGGCACAGCAACTGGTGCCGGTGGGCGTGGTAGGTGAACTCTGGATTGGCGGGAGCGGCGTCGCGCGCGGCTACCTGAACCGCCCGGAGCTGACGGCAGAGAAGTTCATCGCGAACCCCTTCGGCCCAGGGCGCCTCTACCGGACGGGCGACCTGGCCCGTTGGCTGCCCGATGGCAACCTGGAGTATGTCGATCGTATCGACCA
>CAIWUD010000616.1 GCA_903915775.1 uncultured Chloroflexota bacterium
CCGTTCGCGCCATGACCCGTCTGGAGGGTGTGACCGAGACCATACGTCATGCGCTGAACGTCCTAGCGACAACGCACCCCGAATGGCTGCGCGTGCATACCACCGCGGAATGGGTGGACCGCTACGGGCTACGCGCCAGTGAATACCGCTTGCCGAGAGGGCAGGAGAAGCGTGATGCCTGGGCCGAGCAAGTTGGGCGTGATGGGCAGGCGCTTCTTTCCGCGGTGTACGCCGAGCTAGAAGACCGTGCACTGCGTACGGAGCCGGCCGTCGAGACGCTGCGCCTCGTCTGGCTTCAGAACTTCGTGACGGTGAACAAAAGTTTGCGCTGGCGCACCAATGACGAGACGCCCCCACCGGCCGGTACATCGGCTCGCCGTACGATGTCGATGCGCGCTACGCCACCAAACGCCAAACCCACTGGGTCGGCTACAAGATCCATCTGACCGAAACCTACGGCGATGACCAGCCGAACCTCATCACCAATGTCGAAACCACCAATGCCGCAGTCTCAGACGATGCAGTTACCGAAACCATTCACGCCGCGCTGGCTGAAAAGCAGCTGCTGCCCGAAAAACACGTTGCCGACACGGGGTATGTGAACTCAGTTCTGTTGGTGAGCAGCAAAACCACGTACGATATTGAGCTTATCGGCCCAACCCGAGGCGATAACCACTGGCAAGCAAAAGATGGAGCGGGGTTCGCTGCTCGGGACTTTACCATCGACTGGGAACAGCAGCAAGCCGTCTGCCCCATGGGCAGAGTCAGCAATAGTTGGACGCCGGCGGTAGACAAATGCAAGAACGACGTCATCAAGATCAAGTTCGCGATGACCGACTGCCAGGTCTGCCCGGCGGTAGAGCAGTGCACGAAGGCAACTCCCCCACGCCGCACCATCACCATACGCCCGCAAGCGCAACACGAAGCACTGCTTGCTGGCCGCCAGCGCGAGCAGACCAAGGAGTACAAGACAGAGTACGCGAAGCGGGCTGGCGTGGAAGGGACCATCGCGCAAAGCGTGCGAACGACAGACGTACGTCGCTCGCGCTACGTCGGCCAAGCGAAAACGCACTTGGCGCATCTGATGGCGGCGGCGGTGATGAACATCGTGCGTCTCCTGCGCTGGCTTGCAGGCGAGCAAAAGGCGCAAACAAAGCTCTCTCCGTTCGCTCGCCTGTACCAGGGAGCGACCTGACAATCCAGGGGATTCGCCACCAATATCAAAGTACGGGAGAGCCACTTTTCGATTGACAAATACATCCGCGTCCATTCTGAGAACACCAGATTGGTCGAGAGCATCACGCTCCGCCGCTCGTAGCGCTCCGAAAGCAGTGTGAACAGCACCTCCATCTCGTCCTGGTCGTGTTGCACGTAGCCGATGTCGTCCAACACCAGGCAGGCGTAGCGGTCCAGCCGTGCCAGTTCCTGCGGCAGCCGCAGATCGCGCTTGGCCGCCAGCAGCCGCTGCATCAGTTGGGCTGTCGAGCTCCACAGCACTGACATGCCTTGCTCGATGAGCGTGTGGGCCACGCTCGCGAGCACGTGGCTCTCGCCCACCCCGGGCGGCCCCACCGCCACCACGTTCACCGCCTCCTTGACGAACTCCCCCCGCCGTAGTCGCTCAACCTGCTGGCGAACCAACGGCGAGAAGCTCGCAAGCTCCAACGTCGCGAACGTCTTCTCCCGCGGCAGCCCGCTTTCGCGGCGCAGCCGCTCGACCCGGCGCTGCGTGCGCTGCTCCTGCTCCAGACGGGCCAGTTCGTAGAGAAAGGCCTCGTGGCTGAGGTTGGCTCGGGCGGCTTTCAGCGCCACCTCCGAGACACAGTCGGCCATCGCCTGCAACCTCAGGCCACGCAGTAGGCTGGTCAGTTCCGTGTGACGGTTCATCAGGCAGCCTCCTTGCTGGTGAGCAGTTGGTCGTACGACGACAAGCTCAGCGTGGGTGGCGACAACTCCGGTACAAGCGGGCTCGGTTTGAGGCCTGCCAGCTCGCGGACCGCGTCCAGGCTGGGTGTCTCGCCCTGCTCCAAGAGCAGCGTGAGGGCGGTCTCGACCTCGTGCTCACTGGTGGTGGCGGCCAGGTGGAGCAGCCTGACGTACTGCTGGTCGGCCCGCTGGGGCACCTGCTCAGTCAGCCGGTCGTAGGCCTGCCGGAACAGGAGCGACGGGAAGAGCTCGTCGCGGTAGCGATACTGGGCAAAGGCGCCTGGCTTGCGCACCAGACTGTCGATGATGTGGCGGTAGTCGATGCGGCGCTGGCCCTCGCCCCGCAGTCGGGGCAGCTGGAACAGCCTGGTCATGCCGACATAGAGGTCGATGCTCTCGGCCCGCACGCGGGCGAGCAGGGTCTGGCCGACGAGCCGGGCGGGAACCGAGTAGACGTTGCGCAGCACCCGGATGGTGGCAAAGCGGCTGACGCTGACCTTGAGGTCCTGGGCCGGCTCCAAGGGCATGGTCGGCAAGGGCCGCAGGTGCTCGCGTTCTTCGCTGAAGCGGGTAGCGCGGGTGAGGTTGCGCTGGCGAACGAGTTCGTGGAGCCAGCGGGCGTAGGCAGCCCGGTCAGGAAAGTCGCGCGAGCCGCGCAGGCGCAGGGCCTGGTCGACCGCCTCTTTGAAGCGGTGGTGGGCCTGCTCGACATCGCCGTTCTCGTGGGCCTCGCCGGGCTGGTTGGTCGATGGCTGCATACGGTAGTGGGCCATCAAGCCGAGGTAGCGCTCGGTGTAGAGGCGCTCGCCGGCGGGCGCAATGGTGACCACGGCGGCGGACAGGTTGTCGGTGCGATGCTGCTCCGGCACACCGCCGAGCTGCCAGAGGCAGGTCTCCAGCCCCTCGGCGAGGGCCTCGAAGCTTTCGGAGAAGCAGATGGAGACGGCCTCGACGTTGGAGTAGGTGAGGACGAAGTGGTAGAGCAGATGGGCGAAGGGGACGCCAGCCAGGGTGATGTGGAGGTCCTCCATATGGGTGAAGTCGCTTTGTCCCATCCTGCCGGGCAGGTGCACCTGCTCGAAGATGACGTCGCGTGACTGGCCGAACTGAGCACGCCAGTGGGCGACGTGACGCTGGAGCGTGCGGAGCTGGTTCGGCTCGTATCGGCCGGGGTAGAGCCGGCAGAGTTCGGCGAACAGGGTCTTGGCCTGGAGGGCCTGGTCGCGCTCAAGCTGGGCGACCACCCAGGGCCAGTCGGCCGCAAAGGGGTTGGGTCGCGTGCGGTGGGAGCGTGGCTGCTTGAGTTGGCTGGGCAGCTTGGCGAGCCGCTCATATTTGCGGGCGGTGCGGACGCTCATCGAGGCCCTTGCCGCGGCTTGCTCCTGGGTCTTTCCTTTGCTGCGTTCCCGTCTCATACGCAGAACCTCGTGGTCTGTCTTCATGACGCCCTCCTCTGGGCGTCATGGTAGGTCAGCGTAGGGGGCGGGCGGGAGCGGCAGTTTTAGTTGTCGCCACCGGCAGTTCTAATTGTCGCACAACACAGCGGCGAGCAGCGCGGGGTCGAGGCCTTCCGCGGCCTGCTGGCCTTCTTCCGCCAGGCCTTTGGCGAGCAGCGCACCGACCTGCACCTCACGCTGGCCGAGGGTGACTACGTGGCGATCCTGCACACCCACCACGCCAGGAGCGCCGGCCCCTTCCTGGGCAGCCCGCCCACCGGCGCCTGGGTGGTGGTGCCCGGCATCGAGCTGTTCCGCTTCAGCGCAGGCAAGGTCGCTGAGTTCTGGCGTTTCGACGCTGATGTGTCGCTGCTGGGGCAGCTCGGCCTGCTGCCGGCGCTCCAGCCGGAGGCGTAGGGAACAGAGCGCCAAGTAGCCGGGGCCATCCAGGAGCATATACACCATGCGAAAAGCCCCCGTGCTCTTCTTTTCGGGGGCTTCTTCGCGACCCAATGAATCACGCTCTATTGCTTTGAGATGCCGAGAACCTTAAACAGAGCCAGCTTGCAGCCATGCAAGGTCGATTGTGACTCAGCTGCGCTCCAGTTCTTCCTCCAGTGGGTGCCAGCCGGCGCACGTCGAATGCCTACAAGCGGCTCAAAGAGTCGGGATCGGCAGCTCGGCGAGCGCAGGCAGCTGATGTCCACGGCTTTTGAGTAGCGCGTAGGCGTGCGCCTTACGCAAGGCCAGCGCATCGGCGTCCAGAGCGAGGCGGGCAAGCCACTGCTGGCCCTCTGGGGTCAACGATCCTTCCTCCTTGCGATCCCGGAGCAGGTCGTAAAGCGCCAGCGAGTCGTTGTTCATGGTGCTGCGCGCGATCGCCCAGAGCGCCTCGTCCGAAAGGTGCTCCATGGCCGCCAGCTCGTCCTGGACGGCCTGGGGAGGATCTGGCTCTGGTGCTGGGGACAGGCTGCTGGCGAGCATCCGAATGATAACCGCATCCACCGACTGGGCAGCCGCGTGGGCGCGCTGCTCCAGCCGCACCTGCTTCCGACCGCGTACGCCGCGGGACTCAGCAATGCGTGTTGGCGACCAGCGACGCTGGAGATGTAAGTATTTTATCTGCTCATCGGTCAGTTCATGGAGATGCGCCCCGGCGGTTCTTAGATTGGCCGCCCACTGACGGCATGCCAGGCTCATCGGCGTCGGGCGTGGCTGGGACAGCAGCCCGAGCGGGCCAGCATCCAGCAGAATGATCCGGCTCATGGCTGCGTATCGCGATCCGCAAAGAGTTTGCGGTACTCGGCACGATTGGCGTCAACCGCGCGCAGCACATCCTCCCAGGTGCCCTCGCCTTCCTCGTCCTCGTCAGCGCCATCGGTCGCATTCCATGACTCCAGGAGCCGAACAGCATCCGCAGCCGTGCTCTGCGGCGGCACAATCATCTCGCTTACGGTCATCTGGGCAAGGAGGGCCTGCACGTCCGGCGCCAGGGCGACATGGGGCGGCGGTGGTGTCGACGTCTCACCCGTGAGTCGCTCAACGAGGAACTGCTCGATGATCTCGTGCTCCGCTTTGCCACGCTGCCGGGCTTCAGCGCGCAGCAGTTCATAGACATCCGGGGCAAGCTCAATGGTCAGTGTCGTCATGATGACCTCCTGGCGCGTCTCCCGCGACGATTCCGGTCCCGGGAGGGTAACCTGCAGTATCCGCCTCGCTGCCCGCACGGTGGCGCTTAGCACGCGCTGCACTGCGTTCAAGGAGCAGGTCGACAAAGAGATCGGCAGGAAGTTCTTGGTCGCCGATGGCGATCCGCTCAATATGCCCTTCGATCAGGGCCTCGAATTCGGCCTCGCTCATATCAGCGAGACGTGGTTCATTTATTGTGGACCTCACGACAAACCAACCTGTATGATCCCCCATCACGCCGGGCGCTCCTGCCAGGTCTCGATCATCCCCCGATAGAATTTGCGCAGTAGCCGCTCGGAGCCGAGCGCAAAAGCAAAGGTAATGGCTAACAACAGCAGTGCGTTGGGCCACCAGGCCGGTACGACCGTATTCCTCACCAGCGCGGCCAGAATCTGCCCCCAGTCTAGCACGTTCTGGGGGGTCTTGCCAACCAGCACTGGGAACCATTTTGCCGCGATGGGAAGCAGTCCGGCCAGGGTTGTGCCGGTGTCGACGAGCACACACCCGACCAGCAGGAGCAGGTACCACGGGTCGCGCCAGCGGTGCCAGAGGTAGAGCTCGGCGCGTGAGAGCAGCAGGTGGAAGACGAAGCCGAGCAGGCCGGTCAGTGGGCTGACCCCCACCGGCGTGGTGACGCCGAGCACGGTGAAGATGGCGTTGCTCAGCCAGACGCCCAGGCCGAGCAGGAAGAAGAAGACCTCGCCGATCATCCGGTCGCGCCAGGTGTCATGGGCGCGCCGGGGTGGCCGCGCTGATGCACGGCCTGCTGCGCTCCCACTTGCGGTGGGCGCAGGTCGCCCTGGCGGCGGAACTTCGTGTTGACATTGCCGATATCGGCGGCGATAGCGCTTCGCGCCAGCTTCGCTAACAGGGTAGGGGTGGTGGTCACAGGAGTCGCCTTGTGCGCTCCAGCACGCTGCGTTGCCGACTGCGCTATAATTGAGCTGGAGGTGATTAGTATGGGCGAGCAAGACATCCTTCAGACGCATCGCGACACGATTACCAGGATTGCCGGCCGCCACGGTGTCATCCGTGTGCGCATCTTTGGCTCGGTCGCACGTGGCGAGGCAACGCCCGAGAGCGATATCGATCTGCTCGTGGAGACCGGCCCTGAAACCAGCGCCTGGTTCCCTGCGGGGCTAATCCTCGACCTTGAGCAACTCCTCGGTCGGCGGGTCGAGGTGGTGACCGAGCGGGCGCTGAACCCGGCCATCCGCGAGCGGGTGCTCCAGGAAGCGCGCGCGCTGTGAGAGACGATTCGGTGTACCTGCGCCATATCCTGGAGTCCATCAGCCGCATTGAACGCCATGTGTCGGGCGGTCGTGACACATTTTTCGCTTCGGATGTGCTGCAGGACGCGACGATGCGCAACTTGCAGACACTGTCCGAGGCGACCCAGCGTCTGTCCGAGGCGGCAAAGGCGACGCAGCCCCAGATCCCCTGGCCGCAGATTGCTGCATTCCGCAATGTGCTGGTGCATAACTACCTGGGCATCGATCTGGAGCAAATCTGGACGGTGATTCATCGTGATATTCCTCCCCTGAAGCAGGCGGTGAGCGACATCCTGGCCACACAGCCGTAGGTGTGTGCTGGATCAGTCCAGTTGCGCCGCAACCAGATAGCCTGGCTGCGGCGCAGCGATTCATGCGGGGCGCGACTGGGGCGCTGAACGGCGATAATCCTCAGCGGCGACCCGCAGGATCTCCCCGCCGAACGCCATCTGGTACATGCGCGAGAGCACCCGTGGATCCAGGCTGTCGGGCGCCCGATTGCTGGTGATGATCGTCGGCAGTTCCTGGTTGTAGCGGTGGTTGACGATCTGGTAGAGCTTCTCGCGCGCCCAGGCGGTGGCGCTCTCGGTGCCGAGGTCGTCGAGGATGAGCAGCGGCACCGTCCGCACCTGCTCGAAGCGCCCGTCGTAGGCCACCTCGCTGGACGGGCCGAAGGTCGAGCGCAGGTGGTCGAGCAGGTCGGGCACGACCGCGAAGAGCACCCGCTCGTTGCGGTCGAGGGCCTGGTTGGCGGCCGTGGCCGCCAGGTGGGTCTTGCCGACGCCACAGGGCCCGAAGAGCAGCAGCCAGCCCTGCGGTCGCTGCGCGAAGGTGTGGGCGCGGAGGAACGCCTTGCGCACCGCGGGCACATCAGGGTCGAAGGTCGCAAAGGTCTGGTCGCGGAAGTCAGCGATGTTGCTCAGCTGCTCCAGGGTCGCCTGCCGGCGCTGCTGCTGGTCGGCCTGCTTGCAGGAACATGGGATGAGCTGGCCGAAGCGCGGGTGGCCGTACGGCACATCGGCCACCAGGAAGCCGGCGCCTCGGCACGTTGGGCAGACGCCCTCGGCAAGCGGCGGAAGCTCCCGGCGCAGATGCGTGACGCCGCCAATGCTGATCGTCCCCAGGCGCCGCAAGTGGTCGGTGGTTGTCATATGCCACCTCCCGCCATAGCCAAGGCACGTCGCTCGCCCAGGCTGCGCAATGCCTGCGCGGGCGCAAAGCCTTCCTCCAGGTCGAGGGCGAGGTACTGGATCGAGGGTGAGGAGCGAGTCGGCTCCAGCTTCGCGGGGATGGACGCGATGGACGAGGTACACGGGCGGGGGTTGCGGATCGAGGGAGCGCAGGCGCACTTCGTGCTGGCGTATCACCAGGGCGATACGTTCACGTTCATCTGCGAGCGGCCTACATAGATGACCAATCCTCGATCCGCAGGCCCGGCACCTGGGCAAAGTCGCGCGTGTTGCGCGTCACGAGGGTGGCAGCGTTGGCGAGCGTGATGGCGGCGATGCGCAGATCCTGCGCACCGATCCGAATGCGCTGCTGCCGCAGTGCCGCGAATTGATCAAAGGCCGCCTGGGTGAAATCGAGCACCTGCCAGGTAGCGAAGTAGCGTAGTGTCTGCTGGAATGCGGTGTATGCGGCGACCTGAAGCGGCGACGCCCCGTGTCGGCGTATGATCTCCAACCGCCCGCGGATCTGCTCTTCCACGGTGATCACCGTCACCGCGATGCTGTCATCTTCACGGAGCGCCTGGAGACGCTGCAGCACGGCCGGATGGGCGCGCTGCTGAAGCGAGATGTGGTCGGTATCGAGGACGTAGAGCGTCACGCGGCGTGATCCTGTATCGCTTCAGGGTCGTCTTTGGCGTCACGCTCGCGTCGGTACTCGGCAATCACTGCGTCAAGCTCGTCGGCGAACGGGTCGTCCTTGAACATCCCGGCGGTTTGGAGCCACGGTCGCTCGACCGCGAGGTCGATAGGAATGACTTTGGCATCCCGAAGCTGAGCAGAAAATGATCGACGGAGCGCGCTCACAGCCTCTGACTCTGTGCCACCCTGGGCTGTCATGTCGGGCCAACCGATCAGCGAGGCAGTTACCTTGCCCTCCGGCTTGTTCTCAATCAGCACATACATCGTCATCGTCATTACCCTCCCGAGGTGCAGCGTCTGTGGCTATTGTAGCACACGATAGGGTGTGTTGCTCTCTGGCTGAACAGAGCACGCTATGCTGCGACTTCTTGCCAGGGAACGTACCTACGCGGGATGGTTGTTTTCGTGAAAGAAAGAGTGCACGTGCTCTCGCCATACTATCGTAAATAGTACATACGTTCTGACATATTCAGCTGCTCCTCTGCCCCGCTTCCCCCTGCTCCACCTCCGCTTTCCCTTGCGCTACGTTGATTCTACATCGAACATCTGTTCACTTCAAGAGGGGTGGATGGGGATTGTGGTGGGGATCGTGTGGGTAGCGAGTGGGTAAGCGCAAGTAGACCTCTCGTTCATGGTCTCCGTCTACGTGCGGCTTAAGGCCAGCCGGCATGTGCTTAGCCCACAGCGGTGAGCGCCCCGGCGACGATGTCCTCAAGTGCAGCGCGGTCAGGGGTGATTTTCGCCTGGACCCGGAGCCCGATGCTGACATTGACCAGCAGGCGAGCGACCGCCTGGGCGTCCCGGCCGCTGCTCACAAACGCAGGGTCGGCGCTGAGGAGTGTGGCGAAGAGCGCCTCGGCGTCGGCGAGGTCGCGCTGCACACGCCGGGCGACCTCGGGGTCGTGTTGGGCGAGCTCGACGGCTGAGTTGACCAGCAGGCAGCCGCCCACGGGCCCGTCGTGCAGCGCTGTGTCAATCTGCCGCGCCAGAATCTGGGCGATAGCCGCGCGGGCCGGCTGCACCATGTTCGCGTCGGACTGCTCCTGTGCACTCAGCGCCCGGTAGCGATCGAGGGCCGCGAGGTAGAGGCCGTGCTTGCTGCCGAAGGTGGCGTAGAGGCTGCCTCGCCCGATCCCCAGGTAGCTCACCAGGTCCTCGACCCCGGTCGCCGCGTAGCCACGCTGCCGGAACAGGGCGACCGCCTTATCCAGTACCTCCTCGAGGTCGAACTCCTTCTGGCGGGCCATACCTCCGCCTCCTTTCTCCGCTGAGCGTAGCATATCTGGAACAGGTGGTCAATAATGAGCGGCTGCCTATCTTGACTGTTCGTTCCGGAAATGCTATGCTCAAGTCATTCTGGAACGAATGGTAAAGAAAGGGACAGTAGTGACCCCTGAAGCCACCCGCGAGGAAGGCATCCGCCGCATGCAGTCACCGAAGGCCCTGGAGGAGGTACAGCGCTACGCCATCGGCACCTGGGAGAGCCTGAGCGTGGAGTTGCGGCCCACCGAGGACCGCACCGGCACCGGGACCGTGACCCCGACCTATCTCCGCCGCCGCTTCACCTACTTGAGCGCCGAGCAGTTCATCGGGATGATCACCCTCTTCGCCGACAACTACGGCCAGCTGCCGCTGATGGAGTTCGAGTTCAAGGGCAGCCTGCGCTGGGGCGGCCCGCACCCCATCGCCGAAGGCGCCTGGTGCATCGACTACGTGCTCGACGCTGGCTTCGGGGTCACCCCCCTGCACGAGCAGGCTGCGGCGATGCTGAATCAGGTGCCGGTGGACGGGGTTGAGCCGTTCACGGTCGGGCTTAAGCAGGACATCCTGCAGAAGCCCTTCCCGATGTTCAACATTGCCGCGGGGCAGATCGTCGCTGACTACGACCTGATCTACTTCAACCACGGACTGCTGTTTATGGGTGCCAAGCACGTTGACGGGACGCCCTTTGACCGGCCAGAGCGGCGCCCCCACCAGCTCCAGATCCCGCTCAGGCGCGCGAACGTTTAGCACACAGGATTCGAAAACAGACTGAGGCACGAGGAGCCAGGGAAGCAATGCGCTCCCTGGCTCTCAACTGATTTGTCCCGTCCTGACGCTTGGAAGCGCGCCTGCTTGATACCTTACGAACGAACGAGGCTTGATCGTTGAGGCGTGTCGCGCGACCGGTACCTCGTAACCCGCAGCTTTCACGTTGGACTGCAGCAGGGAGAAAGCGATGGCCGGATCGAGGGTGAGAGGCGAGTCGGCTCCGGCTTCGCGGGGATGGACGAGATGGACGAGGTCCACGGGCGAGGGGAGTTGCGGATCGAGGGAGCGCAGGCACACTTCGTGCTGGCGTATCACCAGGGCGATATGTTCACGTTCATCTGCGAGCGGCCTACGTAGCCGCCCAGTCCTCGATCACCAGGCCAGGCACCTGGGCAAAATCGTGTGTGTTGCGCGTCACTACCGTCGCACCCTGAACTAGTGCAATTGCAGCAATGCGCAGATCCTGCGTCCCAATGCGGACACCTTGTTTACGCAGATCGCTCACAAGTGCTTCCGCTTGAAGAGTGTAATCGACCACAGCAAAACTCGCGAAGTATTCAACGGCCATCCGCAGCCGCTGATATGCAGCCGCACGAGCCTCAGGCGTGGTTGTATTTGTCAATCGAAAAGTGAGTATCAAAAACACGCCGACGCCGAACGTGCGATCGGCTGGGTCGAGGAATTGTACCGGCGCGAGTTCGTCGGCACTGAGTCGCGCTTTCTGTCGATCTTCAACTTGCTGGAAGAGATCGCCGCCCGCAGCACCGAGGATGTTGAGCAGCGGCTGGTGCAACTCCAACGGGAGCGCGCCGCAATCGATGCCGAGATCGCCCATATCCGCGAAAACGGGCGCATCGAGCCGCTGACCTCGACCCAGGTCAAAGAGCGGTTCTTACAGGCCGGCGAGGTGTCACGGCTGCTGCTGCGCGATTTTGCCGCCGTTGAGCAGAATTTTCGCGACATCGCGCGCAATGTGCAGGAGCAGGAGTTGCGTCTGTATTTCCTCTGAAAATCCCGGCGGTCAGCCGGCGGCTTAACAGACACCTTTCCATATCCCCGCCGGCTGCCCGCCGGGAGGAGCCTACACCCTGAGCACTATCGTTCTTCAGTACCTACCAAGCTTAAGGCATGCTTCAGTTTCGGCTGCGCCGGCTTGACCCGCTGGCGGCACCAGGGCTGGGTTGGTTGTTTTTGTGGAGGGCTTCGCCCTCCACACCTCC
>CAIWUD010000617.1 GCA_903915775.1 uncultured Chloroflexota bacterium
AGCTCGATACTATTCCGGCGGGGGATCACTACCGCACGTGATTTGATCGCCATACGGGCTATCGCTTTCTAGTGCCTAGGGTGTGTTGATTGCTCGGCGTTGCTGGGCGGAGCGGATACCTCTGATGACGAACTGTGCGGCATTGAAGAGGTAGGTGACATAAGCAAAGACCATGACCCACATGACGGTTCGCTGATCCATCCCCAGCCACTGCACCACAAAGTAGAGGTTGTGGGTGATGATAGCGATAAGATTACCGATATCTTCCCAGAAAAACTCTTTGGCTAGGAAGTAGTGGTCGAACATATCATGCTCCCACAACATCCCAGTGATAGTCAGTGCCCAGATCAGGGCAATCTTGATCCAGACGCTGACCGTTGCAGCCCAATACCCGTCACCAGTGGCTAGGTAACGAATAACGAGGGCAAAACTGATCAGGAAGATCACAAACTGGATCGGGGCGAGGATAATCTGCACCCGCGTCCAGGGTGAAGCTTCCCGACGGCGTAACTGTTCTTGCGTATAGATCATACGGATTGCCCAGACGAGGTAAGGTGATGGAGTGGTCCAAAGGCGTGGAGGAGCAAACCCTCCACACCTTGCTCGCCCAAACTCAGTTTGCCGTATCCATTGCGAGGGCCGTGCCAAGCTCTTTACGAGTCAGCCCCTTGAACTCCTGGACACTCACACTACGCAGGATGCCAATCGCAACGACCATAATCAGGGCCTCAACACCGAAGATGAGGCTGTAGCCAATCGTCGTCGAGAGGAGGCCACTCTCAACGAGAAGGGTGAGTAACGCACCACTGAGGATGTTGGCGACCCCGTTACCCAGACCCTGCGCCATGCCCCAGATACCCATGAAGAGCCCGGTCTGACCCTCGATCGTCATCTCCATCATCATGGAGAGGGCACCGATGTTAAAACTGCCAATCCCAAGACCGAGGAGGAGGAGGGCTGGGTTGATCAGCATACCCTGGTGGGTTAGGCCAGCGATCGCAATGATCGCGAGGCTGGTGGCAATAATCAGCCCACCCAGGATCGCAAGGCTCTTCTTGGCGATGGGAAAGAAGCTCGAGATCGTGCCGATGAGCAGCATGCCGAGGAGTGCACCGGCACCCCAGGATTGCTGAAAGCGCGATGTCTCAGCCTGGCTCATGTTGAAGACCTGTGCACCGAATGGTTCGAGGATGGCGTCCTGGAGGAAGACGCCCATAATCGCCAGCATCACAAAGAAGAAGAAGCCACGTACCTGGAGGTTGCTGCGCATCATGCGGCCAGCAATCCGAAAAGAGGCAAAGGGTGAGGAGCGCTCCTGGGGTTGTGCAGCCAGGATGGCCGCATGCTCTGCCGGACTGATGCGGCGCTCGATGCCAAGAATACCGACCAGGGTGGTGACGAGGACAACGATGGGGGTGAGGCTGTAGAGTTGTACCATTGCCTCGTGGGAGTAGACCGGCATCAGTTGCTGCGAAACCGCTGCGGAGATAATTCCGCTGATGATAATCGCTGCCCAGATGAAGGCAATAACCGCACCACGATTCTTCTCGTCGGTTACCTCCGCGACCAGGGCATTGGAGGAACTTCCGTTGAGGGCCATCATCAGGCCAAAAAAGGCGATCAGGCCAAAGGCCTCAATGGTGGCCATGAGATCACGTGCGCCAAGCCCCACCGAGATCGACGGGAGCAAGAGGAAGATGAGCGAGCTCCCCAGCCCACTGAGAATGATGTAGGGGGTACGGCGGTAGCCGAAGATTGGATGTTGGTCGGCCAGACGCCCCCAGTAGATCTGAAAGAATGAGATGAAGTGGTGGAGCCCGATCAACGAGGTGACAATTACCGCAATTGCACCCAGGTCAGCAATGGTGATCCGGTTGAAGTTGAAGGTGAGCAGCGCAAACATCCAACCGGCCCCAAATCTGCTTATCGCAAGGCGGAGGGTCATGACGGTGAGGCGGAGCAACCTCATACGGTTCTTCCCTTTCTGACCTGTTTGAACGAGGAGGTAGCGTGTGCACGCGGTAGGGTGAGGGTGGGACGCAGTTAGCAGACATTCACATGAGCATGAGAGGGTTCATGCAGGACATGGTCGCAGGCAAAACAGCTCTCTGCCATCATGGTCGTGTAGAGCGTACCTTCATGAAAGGCTGAGAATGTGCTATATACAAGCAGTTTTGAGTATAGCATATGGTAAAAAAACTGCAATATGTGCAAAATAGGTTCAAAGCGCCAACAAATAATGGTGATGATAAGGATCGTGTGGTTCGTAGCGCGAGGTTTCTGTAACGTTTGCCGGTAATGCACATCAAGAGATGAGGAGGAGTGCGTGTAGTGCAGAAATGTTCTGAGATAGAGGGTTTTTGTCATTTATTCAAAAAAATATCTTTTATGTTATGCGGTTTTGGCTGTACCGGTGTGACGGTTTGGCGCTACCGGGGCTGGGTTGGGGCTTTTCGTGGAGGGCAAGGCCCTCCACACCTCCGGCGATAGAGCTGGTTTTGGCTGTACCGGTGTGACGGTTTGGCGCTACCGGGGCTGGGTTGGGGCTTTTCGTGGAGGGCAAGGCCCTCCACACCTCCCGTGGGGCTGCGAGGGGCAAGCCCCTCCCCCCAACGGGGGGAGGTTGGGAGGGGGGCGAGGGCGAAGCCCTCCACACCTCCCGCGATGGAGATGACGACACTACTCTTGGTAGTTTCCTGCTCTTGAACTGGTCAATGTCAGGGTATAATAGCGTGCAGGAACATACCCCATGCGGAGGATTTATGCGCTTCAACGCCCGTCTGGCCGGGCTCGGCTGTTGTCTCCTCGTACTACTTACAACCTGTAGCGCACCGATCCCAAGGCGTGAGGATGCGGCCATTTCAGGCTTTACGGCTGCATCAACTCAGGTGATCAGCCCCACGCCACTACCCACCGTCATCCCCCAACCGGACGCAACTCCCAGCCTCAGTGATTCGGCAAAGCCGCCGCTCGCGAGTGTGATGGTACCAGTGAGTACGCCGTCACCCGAGTTGGCTATACGGGCTGTGCGTATGGACAGCTACCTGAGGAGCCTCACCGAACAGGGTTTCTTCAGTGGATCGGTGCTGGTCGCCTATCGTGGTTCACTCCTGGTGAATCAGGGCTATGGGATGGCGAATCGAGAAGAGTCTATTCCGGCCGCAGCAGAGACACGCTACCGTTTAGCTTCGGTGACGAAAACGATCACTGCCTTCGCCGTACTCCGTCTTGTTGCTGAGGATAAGGTGGATCTAGACGCATCGATCTGTAGCTATGTGCGAGCATGCCCGGCGACCTGGCAGGCGATTACCGTCTGGCACCTGCTCCACCAGAGCTCTGGCATCGCCAACTTCACCGATTTCGCCGATTTCCCCAGTTATGAGCAGACCCCCTCCACGCCGGAGCAGCTAGTGGCACGTTTTCGTAATCTGCCCCTGGGGTTTACGCCCGGTACGGTCTACCACTACACGAACTCCAACTATTTGCTCCTGGGCCTGATCATTGAGGCGGCCTCGGGTCAGCCCTACGCCGACTATCTGCGCGACGAGATTTTTCTCCCCTTGGGTATGCTGAATAGTGGTGTAGATCCCGGTGACTTCAGCCCGCTCAATGGTACCCGTGGCTACCTCGGTGCGGCCCTAGACATCCCGCTCGATGTGAGTAATCTCTTCGCTGCCGGTAATGCGTACGCTACTATTGGGGATCTCTACCTGTTGGCACGGGCCTTTGAGGCTGGAGCGTTACTTCCCGCTGATCTCGCTGCTGCGATGGTTGAACCGAAGCCGGGGCGCTACGCGATGGGGTGGGTGGTTCAGCAGCGTGATGGGCAACGGGTCATCTACCACCCCGGCTCGATGAGTGGGGCGGCAACCTGGTTTGGTCGCTACCCCGATGCTGAGCTAACCATTATTGTGCTGAGTAATCTGACGAATGCGAATGCGATCGCGATTGCTGATGCTCTGGCCGGTCTGGCGCTCAATTGAGGGGGATCGTACCTGTTTACACTGCTCTCTAGCGGGGATCAGGGTTAGGTTAGGTTTTTTGTGGAGGGCTGCGCCCTCCACGCCTCCCGCACGCGCGTCATGCCAACCTGGCCTCCCCTATTCTCGCCACCTACCCCATCGGCCTGGCCCATTCGAAGTGCATGCCATCACTAGCGCCCCGCCCATCGAAGTTCCAGTGGCCGCCCCAGTAGAAGCCATGGGCGTTGGCGAGAGGCACGAGCTCGCGGAGTGAGCCTGGCTGGCCGACTAGGGCCGCAAGACCCATCATCGGGTTCCAGCGTGCATTGAGGTCGAAGGCGATGCCGTAGGCGTGGCTACTCAGGCGCGTCGGTTGGAGGCGCATGGTGCGTGGGATCCAGGCCCCGTCAAACGACGTGATCAGTGGTAGGAGCCCGGCAAGTTCCCACGCTGCAAAGAGGAGGCGTACCTGTTCGGCCACACGCATGTGGAGTTGGATCCGGTCACTACGCACACCGGGGATCCTGAGCAGCTGGGGGATGTGCACGCTCACAAGGTAGGTATCCGCCCAATCGTTGGTGATGGCAATCATGTCGCCCTGGGTATGCACCCACTGGAGGGTACCCAGGATCTGCTCACGGGCAGTGCTGCTCAGGATGTCGAAGGTAGGTCGCGGAGGCCAGGTGGGGTCACCGGGGCGTGGTCGACCGGCACTCTCGGGTGGTAGCTGAGGTGGGAGGGGGTTGGGCGGTGTAGCTAGTACTGGTCGGGGTGGTTTCGGCTGCCATGCAACAATTGCAGGTGGCTTTGGGAGCTCGCTCATGCGTCTGATGGTGCCATCAGCCCCCTGATAGAGGGTATCCAGGGCCCAGATCTGCACACGGTAGCTGTTCCCCGCGATCATCACGCTATAGGGGGCGCTGAGTGGTGCCCCTAGGCGGAGCTCGACGGCGCGTCGGTGGAGTTCGTCCGCAGGTAAGTAGGGCGCTCGTGCCACCTTATAGGTCTCGTGCCAGATCAGGTCGTAGGCTGGATCGGTGGGATCGGTAGTGCTCAGGCGAAAGCAGCCGCGCAGGTCAGTGACTGGGGTGTAGAGAGTTTCACCGGCGAAGACCTGAAGGGCATAGCGCTGACTGGCTTCGCGGTAGTTACCGCTGAGTGGTGGGCCAAAACCGGCGTTATGGGCCACTTGGTGAAAGCGCCAGCCTGGCTCCAGGCTCTCACGGCCTACAAGGGGTATGCCTGCAGCGCGTACCCCCTGTAGGGCGATGCGGTAGGTGGCATCGAGGAGGCTGCGCCCGGGGCCGCTCTGTGGAATCCCCAGCTGATCATGATCGAAGAGGCTGCGCACCTCCTGTACTGCCGCGTAGTCGGTGCCTTCGTTGAAGATGGTATCACGGGCAAAAGGTTGGATGTTCAAGGGTCGACCGTCAACCATGACTGGTGGAGGAGCATTCCGGCCGATCGGAGCGCCGAGGTTGAAGTGGGCAGCGTGGATGGGAAAGGCCTGGTTGAGCTTGAGCACCCCTCCGAGTGCCTGGTACGTTTCGGCGTAGAGAGCGACGAAGAGCTCCTGATCCGGGCTGAGTCCTCCGCCAAGGAGGGAACCGCTATCGATCAGCGGTGGTGGTGGTGGCAGGTAGGGGATGGCGCTGCGGCGGCCCGCAGGATCGTTGATCAGGGTGGTGAGCGCGGCCTCACTGAGTTGATGCCGTTCGCGGAGCAGCGCGATCAACTGGTGGAGAGCGAGGAGTTGCGCATCGCTGTAGTCTGTGCCTGTCCGACGCTCAAGCTGAATGCTGATGGCGATCCGGTCGAGGTTGTGGTAGCGTCCCCGGTAGAGTACCCTGCCGAGACTCGTACCGGCTCGGCTATCGACAACGAGTTGCGTGATAGTACCGGCCTGATCGAGGTAGTAGTTAGGACGGTGATCAGTCTGAAAAGCCTTCAGCGCTGCGCTAGCACTGCGCTGATCGTCCTCGATCACGATCAAGTTAACGATCGAGCGCTTCCCGCGACGTGCGCCAGCGCGTTGTGCATCATTGCGCGGGCTGCTTGTGACGACTCTTCTGCCCATATACTCCTCCTGCACCCCCCGTGGTTGTCCTGCTGTTGGCCTGCCCCTGTTTTTTTGCCAAGCACACGAGACTACTATATCATCTATAGTGTAGTGTGTAGCGGGGCAGAAGGAGCTTGTGGAGGGCGTGGCGCTCCATCGGCTCCCCAGAGGTACGTTGATACCATCTCCATGCTTGATGATCGCACGAGACTGCTCTTTCCAGCCAGTGGCGCGGCTACGCTGCCGCTCGTTTTTGCACCACGTGTGCTGCGCTGTCGAGCGGCTGGGCCTGGCGGTCGGCCGCTACGGGTGCTCCTCGATACGGGCACCGATCCTTCGGCGATCGATCTTGGGTTGGCCCGCCGTCTGGGGCTACGACTCGGCGACTTTGCCCTCGGGTCGGACGCAGCGAGTGACCAGGTGCCATTCACCGAAACGGTGCTGCCCTGGCTGCGTCTGGGCGAGCTAGAACTGCGCGATCTCTACACGCTGGCCCTCGATCTCAGCGGTGCACCCTTCAAGGTGGATCTGGTGCTGGGCTACAACGTTCTGAGCGCGCTCACGCTCCTGATCGACTATGCGCATGGACGGCTCTGGGTGAGCCACCCGGATCTGGAGCCGCCCGCGCCTGCGCCAGGTGGGGTGGTATTGCCACTCCGCTTCTTCGAGCATTTTCCCGCGCTAGATGGGGCGACACTCCTCTGCCCAGGAGTGTCCCAGCCGGGCATGAGGGTTGTGTTACCACTTGTCACGATCGACACTGGATCGAACGGCGCACTGACGCTGAGCCCTGACCTAGCAGCACGGGCTGGGCTCTGTGAGGGGGCAGCGAGCGTGGCCACGGCTGAGGGCCGTGGGTTTGTTGAGCGAGTTCCCGTTCTACGGGGAGCTCTGGCGTCGCTTCAACTTGGCCCTTTCGAGCTTGATGCGGTCGAGCTTGATGCTCCCGCACGTCGCTCCGGTGAGTTAGGACGGGCTGGACGGGCCAACCTTGGCAATGGGCTTCTTGCACGTTTTGGTCGAGTGACCCTCGACTACCAGCGTGCGCGCTGTACGCTTGAACCACGCCTTGCGTAGGTTTAGGGTTTTTTGTGGAGGGCGCAGCCCTCCACACCTCCCGTAAGGGTCATTGCCGCTACTCGTCAGGGTTCCCGAACTCGTTCTCATTCCCAGGATCGGGATCGGTAAAGGACTGATCCGGTGGTGTCGAGGGATTGTTATCGAGCCCTACCTGGGGACTGACACTCGGGTTGAAGACCGTCTCGGCCACCTGGGTGATCGTAAAGGTGGCGATCACGAGCTGGCGGCTAGTTGCACCCTGGGCGGTGAGTTGGTAGAAGCCGGTTGGTAGGCGCTCATCCAGGCCGAGTTCCACGGAGAACTGGCCAGCAGCGTTATCGGCAAAGGTGGAGGGGAAGCCACGCACAGCGCCATCGGGTAGGGTCAACCAGAGATCAACGCGCTCGCCGGGGAAGAAGAGATCACCGTTTGCAAAGAAGACACTACGCTGTGGGGCGATAGCACCGAGTGGCAGCATCACACTGAGGTGGGCTGGACCGCGCTGAACCACTGGCCGAGAGCGCAGTTCAAAGTGGGCAAAGGTACGGAACTGACTAGTCTGGCCGAGGGCGGTGAAGGTGTAACGGCCCACCGGGTTCTTCCCCTCGAACTGGAACGAGGTGGAAACGGCACCACCTGGTGTGGCCTGCACCACCTGCTGGCCAGGGGGGAAGTCGATGACCGCACCATCGGGTGCGGTGATCCAGAAGGAGACGAGCTCACCGCCGAGAAAGCCACGTCCATCAACTTCGACGATCTCGCCCTGGAAGGCCGCTGCCAGATCCTGCCCGTTGCGTGTCGCACGCAGGCTAGCTTGGCCGGCAGGACCAGGTTGGCCGCCAGGGATGACGACGAAGAAGGCGTTGGCGCGGTTAGCCCCACCGTTGCTGAGCCCACGCCCACTAACCTGGTAGCAGCCGTAGGGCCAGTCACCCGGCACGGGTATGGTGAGCGAGCGCTGACCGGCGCCATTGGTGGTAAAGCGACTGGCTGGCGGGAAGTTTGTGGGTAGGTCGATCACCCCGTCGAGGCGCTGACTAGCGGGAATGGTGAAGACCCGCCCATCGGGGAAGGTGATATCGACCTGAATAGGCTCAGGTCCAGCGGGTACCAGGACGCGAAAGAAGTCGAAGCGAATGAGGAAACTCTGACCCTGGAAGACGGCTGGTGCCGAGCCACCGTTGCGGCTGCAAGGGGCACCGCCCTGGGGGGTGAAGACGGTAATCTGCGCTGCCGAAGCGAAACTGCGGTAGCTGAAGAGAGCCAGGATCAGTGCAAGGGTTCCGCCAAAGATGAGCGCGAACAGCGTTCGGGCCGACATGATCCGCATCGGGGTTCCTCCTATAGCTCCTGACGGTCGATAGTGAGACATCCAGGTGGTAGGGCAAAGCCCACCATCCTGGTCGGAGATGGTGCGAGAAGGTGTATCTGTAGTATTACAGTTGGATGATAGATGAGTGAAATAGTGATTACAACCTTAGAATACACGTAAAATATGATCTGTCAAGACTTTTTCTAGTACAAAAACATATTTTTTGAGCCTACTCCTATTTTAATTACTATTTGTAGTACTACAAATACATTTTTATACCGAAAAATCACGTTTTACGTACTCTGTAGTACTATTTACAATCTTTTTGCAACACTGAATCGAAAACGTTTCACACCTATGCTACGACGGGCTCACTCTCTGCGCTTCATCCTGCTCATGACATGCTGCTCGCTCCTGAGTAGCTCACTCCTGCCTGTTGCGCTTACAGGTACCCCCCCGCGGATCCTTGCCACACCGGCATGTCCAGCGCTCACCTACCCCCATACGGAGGCGATGCTCGGTGCGCTCGCGAAGGCTCCCTATGCGTGTGCCGAGGATCTGGCCGCAGCCATCCGTGCCCGTGCTGATTCAGCGACGGTTCGTAGCCTCATCACGATGGCCCACGCTGGAGCTGATAGTCGGGCGAGGCGCAACGCGCTACGCACACTAGGCCGTCTGGCCGAGAGTCCGCGTGGCAGCCAGGCCCATGAGCTCGTGGTACGTGCGCATGGTGCGGCGACCCAGTCCCTTGTGGTGGCTATTCTGCGCAGTGATCGCGACAACTTTCTGCTTCAGGATGGCGTCTGGCTCCTCGACAGCTTCTTCTACCCCAGCTTTGGTGCTGCGTCGGCTCTTGAGCAGGTGGCTACGGATGCGGGCATGGCTGCAGCCCTGCGCTACCGAGCTGCAGCGGCGCGTGCTCGCCTGCTCTTTGCCCAGCCGGGGGCAGTTACCGCCGCTGATCGGGCCTTTCTGCTCAATGGGCTGCGTGCCGAAGATCCTGGGGTGCGTACTGCCGCGGCCAATGCGATCGCCTATCTGACCCCCTCCCAGTTCCAGGATGCCGTCGCCGAGTTGCGTGCAGCCCTTGACGCAGCCTGGGCTGCTGAACCGGCCCTTGAGCTCGTCCCTGATGCACCCGATGCACGTGCCCTCAACCTCTTCAGCTTTCAGGAGAGTAGCCCCACCAGTCTGAGCGCACGTGCGGCTATTGCACGCGCCCAGGATCGGCTTGCTGATGGTGGCACAACCAGGTTTGATGACCTGCGCCACAGCTATGAGGCGTTAGCCCTCCCCCATGAACTGCGTGGCGATGGTGTACAGCTGCGCTCTGGCCTGCCACCCGAGCAGTCGGTACAGCTCCTCGCTGAGCTTGAGCGTACCCGTCTGGCCTACCGCGAGATCGTCGGTGCGGAGCAGGCCATACCCCTTCCTGATGCTACACAGGGCGTATTGACCCTGCGCATCTTTGCCCGTCAGGGTATCTACCGCGACTACATGCGTGCCTTCACCCCTTTTAGTGTCGATGTGGATGGCATCTATGATGAGCGGACAGCCACCATCTACACGCACCAGCGTACACCGGAGCAGAGTGAGCATACCTTGGTTGAGACGCTACGTCACGAATTGGCCCACCACTATGGGGCGCAGACACTCTTTCCGGGTCAGTGGCTGACGCCCGGGTACCATCGGGAGCCAAAGGGTTGGGTTGATGAGGGCTTGGCCGAGCTCATGGCGGGGCTTGGGCCTGATGGCCCGGCACCGCGGCCAGCCCAGCTCGCCCGGCTCTGTGAGCGCACGCAGCTACCGGCCCTGGGGCAGCTTCTGGCCCGTCGTGAAGGCTACGATCGGTTTGGAAGTTTCGACTATGCTGCAGCCTGGGCACTCACCTACTACCTCTACACGAACCACCCCGCAGCGCTCCAGCAACTCTACGCCTCTTTCCGCAACGGGAGCTACCGCCTGGCCCAGTGGGAGCCGATCGCCGGGCTGCCCATGGCGGATAGTGAGTTGGCATGGCATACTGCTATACGTGCCTGGTGTGGTGGGTCCGCTGGCGGAGGTATGGGGCACGACCGCCAAACAGGCCCCCTTCTGAGGATTCACGGGGGCTAGGAGTCTCCGTGAGCCGCACGGGTTGGAGGGCGGTAGCCCTAAACGTCACGCCTAGGGGGCTGTAAGCCCCGCGTTCAACAGACGAGGAGCAGTGCATGAATCGCATCGGTATCTACTACGCGTACTGGGCACGGGATTGGATGGTGGACTTTCATCCGTACGTGGACAAGGTGGCTGATCTCGGTTTCGATCAGCTGGAGGTGCATGCCGGCGCAGTAGCGCAGATGAGCAGGGCCGAGCGTCAGGCACTGAAGGCCCATGCCGATGCCCGTGGCCTAGCGCTGAGCTACTGTATCGGGTTGACCCGTACCCATGATGTGGCGGCGGAGGATGATGCGGTACGTGCCGCAGGGGTTACCTACCTAGAGCAGATTATCCGTGCGGTGGGTGAGATGGGTGGCGGTGGGGTAGGTGGCATCATCTACAGTGCGTGGCCCGAGCAGATGCCTAGTGGGATGCTCGATAAGCGCCCAGCCATGGAGCGTAGCATTGGCAGTCTGCGTCAGGTAGCGCCGCTGGCCGAAGCGCTGGGTGTGGTGCTCAATGTCGAGGTAGTCAACCGTTTCGAGCAGTACCTCCTGAACACTAGTGCTGAGGCGATCGCCTACGTGCGTGAGGTTGACAGCCCCAACGTACGTCTGATGCTCGACACCTTCCATCTGAATATCGAGGAGGATCAGATTGGTGCCGCGATTGTGGCCGCTGGGGATCTCCTGGGCCACTTCCACATCGGTGAGGCCAACCGCATGCCTCCCGGACGCGGCCATATGCCCTGGAACGAGGTAGTTAGCGCGCTGCGCCAGATCAACTACCAGGGTGCCATTGTGATGGAGCCCTTTCTGCAGGTGGGTGGTGAGGTAGGGCGTGATATTCGGGTCTACCGTGATCTGAGCGCCGGTCTCGATCTCGATGCAGAGGCGCGCGATGCCCTTGCCTTCACCCGGGCGCTCTTGGCATCGTGAGTTTGTGGGCAGAGCCCGCCATACGCAGTGTGCTATACTGCCTCACGGAAGGTGTGGAGGGCACTGCCCTCCACCAGAGCCTCTAACCTTGGTATTGCCAGACGGTACCATCGGCGCGGCCAAAACTGGCCCGCGTCCAACGATCGAAACCTATCCCCATGTCAGCAGACTTCGCCGCTTCACCGCTCGACGCCCCAGGATTCCCCTCCAGGCTCTACCCCTTCCAAACAGCGCAACTACCGTTACCAGGCGCGGTGATGAGCTATGTGGATGTGGGTAGCGGCTCACCCGTGCTGCTCGTCCATGGCAACCCCACCTGGTCCTTCTACTACCGCCGCCTGATCCCTGCCCTCAGCGGGCAGCAGCGGGTCATCGCCCCCGACCATATTGGCTGTGGTCTCTCGACGAAGCCGCAGCACTACCCCTACAGTCTGGCCACCCATATTGAGAATCTCGGCCGGCTCATTGATCAGCTCAACGTCGATCAACTCGATCTCGTACTCCACGATTGGGGTGGAGCGATCGGATTGGGCTGGGCGGTGCGCAACCCGGAGCGCGTGCGGCGTATCGTGCTGCTGAACACGGCCGCGTTTCTCTCGCCGCGCATACCTTGGCGGATTGCGGTCTGTCGCTACCCAGTCTTTGGCGACCTAGCGGTGCGTGGTCTGAACGCCTTCGCGGTTGCCGCCACGTTTCTGGCGGTCGAACGCCCCATGGAACCGGCCGTGCGCGACGGGTTCCTCTTCCCCTACCGATCCTGGGCCGATCGTGTGGCTATTCAGCGTTTTGTCCGCGATATTCCGCTCTCGCCGCGCCACCCGACATGGGCGTTGATCGATGCGATCGATCGCGATCTCGTCCTGCTCCGTGATCGGCCTATGCTCATCCTCTGGGGTGGGCGTGATTGGTGCTTCTCCGATCACTTTCTGGCCGGCTGGCTGCAGCGTTTTCCTGCGGCTGAGGTCGCACGTTTTGATGATGCCGGTCACTATCTGCTTGAGGATGCCCATGCGGAGGTTGTGCCGCGTGTGGTGCGTTTTCTGGCATGATGCCAGAGAGGAGCCCTTCATGCCTGCGATCGCGCCGAACCCAGAGCTCACCGAGCGTGATGGAGCAAATATTGCACGCCACCTACCGGCCATGGCCCGCGAACGGCCCGACCAGGTTGCCTTGGTGATGGGTGATGGCCAGGATCGGGCGGGCCGTCCGATCTACCGCCGCCTCTCTTTTGCGGAGCTCGATCTCGTCAGCGATCGCTATGCCTGGGGCCTCAGTGGGGTTGGAATTGGCCAGGGCACACGGGTTCTGTCGATGGTGCCGGCGGGGCTCCCGCTGATCAGTCTGACCTTTGCCCTGATGAAAGTGGGCGCGGTACCGATCCTGATCGATCCGGGGATGGGGCGACGCAACCTGATCCAGTGTATTGCGGAGTGTGCCCCAGAAGCGATGATTGGGGTGCCACGTGCCCAGATCGCACGGCTGCTCTTTCCCCGGGCGTTTCGCACGCTGCGCAACAGCATCACGGTTGGTTCCCGTCTGCTGCCCCTTGGTGATCTGAACCTAGCAGAGTTGAGCCTACCCCTCAACGCCCCCTTTCCACTGGCTCCGGTCGGCCCGGACGACTCGGCGGCGATTATCTTTACGACGGGTAGCACCGGTGTGCCCAAGGGCGTGCTCTATACCCACGGGATGTTCGAGGCACAGGTTCGTCTACTGCGCCAACTCTTCCGCATCGAGCCGGGTGAAGTTGAGATGCCCGCCTTCCCGCTCTTTGCCCTCTTCAATGTCGCCCTCGGCTGCACCTCGGCGATCCCACCGATCGATCCGACCCGACCTGCTTCCTGCGATCCCGCTGCAGTCATTGCCTTCATGCAGGATCAGGGGGTCACCTCCACCTTCGGTTCGCCAGCGATCTGGCGCAACGTGACGAGCTACTGCCTTACGCACGGGGTAGGCCTGCCGAGTCTGCGCCGTGTGTTGATGGCCGGTGCACCGGTGCCTGCCGCCCTGCACCAGCGCTTCCGCCAGATCCTCAGCCCCGACGCCGACACCCACACGCCCTACGGTGCGACTGAGGCGTTGCCGATTACGTCGATCAGTGGGAGTGAGGTGTTGGCTGCCAATAGCGCCCGTGACTTCGACCCCCTCGCCGGTACCTGTGTCGGGCGCCCCGTACCAGAGGTGACGCTGCGGATCATTCCGATCAGCGACGCACCAATAACCCAGTGGGACGATGCCCTCGCGCTGCCGGCGCACCAGATTGGCGAGATTGTGGTGAAGGGCCCTTCGGTCACCCGTACCTACGTGAGCCGCCCCGAGTCGACGGCCATGGCAAAGATCCCCGACGGCGAAGCGATCTGGCACCGGATGGGCGATCTCGGCTACCTGGACGATGCAGGGCTGCTCTGGTTCTACGGTCGGAAGAGCCAGCGTGTAGAGGCTGGCCCAGCGCGTGGCACCCTCTACACCGAACCGGTCGAGTTGATCTTTAACCAGCATCCTGCAGTGGCGCGGAGTGCTCTGGTCGGGGTTGGTCCCGCCGGACGTCGGGAGCCGGTGGTGGTGGTTGAGCCACGTGATCCGAAACTGCTGCGCCATGGGGCTGCCCGCCAGAGCCTGATCACGGAACTGCGTGAGTTGGGCGCCCGCTATCCAATGAGCGCCACGATCAGGCAGATTCTCCTGCACCCGGCGTTTCCCGTGGATATCCGTCATAACGCGAAGATCTTCCGCGAAGAGTTGGCAGCCTGGGCAGCGCAGCGGGTTGCGCCAACCGTGCGTATGCGGTGAGGTTTGTGCAACTACGCACCAGCTGGAGGCTCCCCTATGCTGACGCTCGTTACTGGTGGGAATGGCTTTGTCGGGCGCTACCTTGTTGAGCAGCTGCTGGCCCAGGGTGATCGCGTGCGTGTGGTGGGGCGTGGCAGTTACCCCGAGCTCAGTAGCCTGGGGGTAGAGTGTATTCAGGCCGATCTGAGCAGCCCCGAGGCGGCGACGGCCCTTGCGGGTGCGATGCGTGGCGTTGAGGTGGTCTTCCAT
>CAIWUD010000618.1 GCA_903915775.1 uncultured Chloroflexota bacterium
CAACCACCTTCTTCCTGCAGACCGGGATCAACTTCTCTACGCTCATTTGGCAGTTGGGCGTGCTGAGTGGCGTTGCACTGGGCTTCCAGCCTCTGAAGCGCTATGCGCGTGCGCTTGAGGGTACGCGTGCCACTACGACCTAAGTGGCACGCCTCCTCCGCTCTACCTCCCGCTGCAGCACTAGCTCGGTGATAATCTGAGCGACATGCTGTACGTGAGGTGGGTAGAGCATGGAGGTGTGGTTACCCGTGGTTTGTTGCACCTCGACCTCGCTATAGGTAGACCAAGCAGTGGTCAGGGCGTGTCTCTCTTCACTACGAGTATCGGCGGCAAGAATGAGCCGTAGTGGCAAGCGCTGGACGTCTGTGGGGAGGTACACGGTCAGCATGTTAGCCATGGCAACACGTATGATGCCCCGAACCTGATCCAGGTGCGCATCACCAGGGAGTAGCCCGGCAGTTGTAAAGACTCGCTTGAGCGCGAGAAGTCGTTCGTCACTGGTCAATGGCTCGAGTTGCTCGGCCGTTAAGCTGGGGGCTACCCCCAACTCTTCGAGGTAGAGACGCTCGTAGAGCAGGATAGCCTCCACCTCGCTGATTGCATGAGGATCAGCACCTGGTGCACTAGAGTCGAGGATGATCAGTGCACCAAGCTCTGCACCGGCGCGATAGAGTTGCTGTGCCATCTCAAAGGCGACAAGCCCGCCGAACGAGTGGCCGACGAGGTAGTATGGGCCGTTGGGCTGCGCCGTGCGCAGAGCGTGCAGTTGGTACGCTGCTGCAGCTTCAACGCTACTGTGGGGTTGGGCACGGCCATCGATACCCAGTGGCACGAGGCCATAGAGCGGCTGATCGTTGCCCAGTGCCTGTGCGAGATGGTGAAAGTACCGCACACTCCCACCGGCACCCGGGCAGCAGATGAGGGGTGGACGGCTGCCTTTGGGCTGGATCGCTACGAGTGAACTCTGCTCCCGTGGCTCTGCTCTATCGTCAAGAAGTGCTGCGAGTGCGGCGATAGTGGGATGGGCGAAGAGCGCCGTGAGGGGCAAGGTGCGTTCGTAGATCTGGTTTATGCTGCTCAGGAGACGCATGGCGAGGAGTGAGTGGCCGCCGAGGGCGAAGAAGTTGGCCTGGGTACTGACCTGGGGCAGGTGGAGCAGCTGCTGCCAGATCGCAGCGAGGAGCGCTTCCGTCGCAGTACGTGGCGCATCATCCACAGCCATCGTCGTGATGGTCGGCGCTGGCAGCGCCTTGCGGTCCAGCTTGCCGTTGGGCGTCAGCGGCAGCGTACCGAGCAGCACGAAGGCACTCGGCAGCATGTAGTCGGGCAAACGAGCCTGGAGGTAGCTGCGGAGCTCAGCTATCAACTGCGCTCCCTCCGTCTCCTGACCCCGAGACCCTGACCCCTGAACCCCTGTGCGCTCCACCACATAGGCCACGAGGCGCTGCTCCCCCGGCATATCCTCACGAGCGACGACGGCGACCTCCTGCACTGCGGCGTGGCTGCTCAGCACGCGCTCGATCTCCCCGAGCTCAATGCGGAAGCCGCGCAGCTTCACCTGCTGGTCGATACGTCCCAGGTATGCGAGGCTGCCGTCGGGCAGCCAACGGGCCAGGTCACCTGTCTTGTAGAGCCTTCCTTCCCCGAAGGGGTTCACAATGAACTTCTCCGCCGTGAGCTCCGGGCGGTTCAGGTAGCCCCGGGCCACGCCCTCCCCGCCCAGGAAGAGCTCGCCAGCCACCCCGATGGGAACGAGTTGCCCATACGGGTCGAGCAGGTAGGCTCGCCGTCCTGCGAGCGGTCGCCCGATGGGGAGGTTGGTCGTACTCCCAGCGTGGCTGCTCAGATCACCCACGGTGGCCGTAACCGTCGTCTCCGTTGGTCCATAGGTGTTGAGGAGCCGTGTTGATCGGCCGGCAACTGCCTGCCACTGCCACAGGAGCTCTGGGAGCATACGCTCACCACCCAGCATGACGAGCCGTACCTGGCCATCGAGGAAGGCAGGGCGCTGCGCTTGCCAGAGGCTCACCAGTGGGGAGAAGTAGGCTGGGGGGAGGTCGATGACGGTGATGCCCTGCTGGGCTACCTGGCGGGTGTAGTCGCTACTCGTCCAGAGCTGTGGGTCGGGGATGAGCAGGCGTGCGCCGCTGAGCAGCGCGGTGAAGATCTGCTCCTGTGCCCAATCGAAGCTGATAGCCGCAAACTGGATCAGGCGATCCTGGGCCGTGATCGCGTAGGCAGCAGTGACGGTCGTGATGTGCGTGCTGAGGGCGTGATGCTCAATCATGACCCCCTTCGGCCTACCCGTCGAGCCCGAGGTGTAGATGATATAGGCAAGGTGGTCGGGCTCGACCCTACTCACCGGATTGGTCGTCGGCTGCAGCGCAAGCGTTGGCCAGTCGCGATCCAGGCAGATGACCTGCACATCAACGAGGGTGTCTTCCCCCTCCCCCCAGCGGGGGGAGGAGCGCGGAGCAGGCTCTTCCTCGCCCCAGCGGAGGGGCAGCGTAGCACGCAGGTGTGCCTGGGTGAGGAGTACCGGCACTGCGGCATCCGCGAGCATGAAGGCGAGGCGCTCCTGCGGGTAGCTCGGGTCCAGCGGTACGTACGCCCCGCCCGCCTTGAGGATACCCAAGAGCCCCACGACCATCTCCAGCGAGCGCTCGACGCAGAGGCCGACGAGCACCTCCGGGCCCACACCCAGCAGCTGTAACTGGTGTGCTACCTGGTTCGCCCGTTCATTCAGCTCCGCGTAGCTCAACTGCTGCTCCTCGAAAACGACCGCAACCGCATCCGGCGTCCGCACTACCTGGGCCTCGAACAGCTCGTGGATGCACGCCGGTGGGTAGTCCACCGTGGTGTCGTTCCAGGTGACGAGCAGTTGCTCGCGCTCCACGTCCGTGAGCATAGGGATGGTGGCGACCGACTGCGCCGGATCGGCCACAATCCCCGCCAGCAGGGTCTGGAAGTGGCCAGCCATGCGTGCGATCGTCGCGGCGTCGAAGAGATCCGTGTTGTACTCCAATGCAGCTAGCGTCGCGTTGTGCTCCTCCACCACGCTAAGGGTCAGGTCAAATTTGGCGATCGGGTAGTCAACTTCGAGGAGGTCGCCGGCTATCCCAGGAAGTTGCAAGGGAGTCTCGCTCGCCTGGAGCAGGTCGAACATGACCTGGATGAGTGGCGAGTAGCTGAGGTCGCGCACGGGCTGCAGCGCCTCTACTACCTGCTCGAAGGGCACCTCCTGGTAGCGCTGGGCTTCGAGCAGCGTTTGGCGTACCTGGGTCAGAAGGGCGCTGAAGCTGAGCGGGGTACCATCGGTGTCGGCCAAGCGGCTACGCAGGGCCAGGGTGTTGACAAAGAGGCCGATGAGCGGCTCC
>CAIWUD010000619.1 GCA_903915775.1 uncultured Chloroflexota bacterium
TGGGTGGCGGACTCCCCGCGGCCGCAGCTATCGGAGCAGTCGGCCTGGTCGGCCTGGCCTATGCTACCATGCACGAGCCACGGAGCCCACGGCTAGAGCAGGTCAGCCTTGCGCTCCCCAACCTACCCTCGGCACTCGACGGGTTGCGCATTGGCCAGCTGAGCGATCTGCACCTGGGTATGCGCTTTAGCCACGAGAATAGCCGTTGGGCGGTGCGGCAGATGGCCGCCCATCGTCCCGATCTGATCGTCTTCACCGGCGACTTCGTGAGCTACGAGCATGCCATTGCCGACATCCCCGAGGTCCTGCGTGAGCTCCCCCCAGCGCCCCTCGGCTCTTTTGCCGTGCCTGGCAACCATGACTACTGGGAGGGGCTCCCGGCGATCCGTCATACCCTGGCGCTCATCGGCATCGAGCTGCTGATCAACACGCACCGGCTGCTCGACATCCGTGGCAATGGGCTGATTCTGGCAGGTGTTGATGATCTCTGGGATGGCCAACCTGATCTCACGGCCACGATGGCTGGTGCACCCCCGGGGGCGTTTCGCCTGCTCCTGGCCCACTGCCCCGACCACGCCGATGAGGCGGCAGATCACCAGATTCACCTCCAACTCTCAGGGCATACCCACGGCGGCCACATGCACCTGCCAGGGCTGGGCTCCTTCTGTCTACCACGCTACGGTTGGCGCTATCCCATCGGCCAGGCCCAGGTAGGTCCAACCAGCCTCTACGTCAGTCGGGGCCTCAGTGGCCTGCCCCTCCGTCTCGGCTGCCCACCCGAAGCAACGATTATTACGCTGCGGCGGGCATGATGTAGTCCGCGCAACGGTTGCGCCAGTTCGCATCTCAGCCAGGCTCAGGAGAATCGTGTTATGTCCGATGATATCCAGCGGTTGGGGGCCCTCACACCACTTGACGGACGCTACCGCACCGATGTCGCCGCTCTGGCGAGCTACTTCAGCGAGGCTGCCCTCTTGCGCTACCGTGTGCAGGTTGAGGTTGAGTACCTGATCTTCCTGAGCCGCACCAGGCGCGTCAATTTCGTGCCACCAATCGAGCCCAGCCAGCAGGCGGCCCTGCGCGCCCTCTACCGCCAGTTTAGCGATGCTGACGCCCTTGCCATCGCTGCGTGGGATCGGAAGGTAAACCATGATGTCAAAGCGGTCGAGTATTGGTTACGGGAAGAGCTCGAGCGGCTTGGCATGGCGCGTTGGCAGGAGGCCGTCCACTTTGCCCTCACCTCGGAAGATGTCAACAACCTCGCCTACGGTTTGCTGGTGCGCGATGCGCGGGATCAGGTCATCTTACCAGCACTGGCCCGTATCCTCGAGCGCCTCCGTGACCTGGCCGATAGTGAGGCTGCTACAGCTATGCTCGCCCGTACCCATGGCCAGCCAGCCACCCCCACAACCTTTGGCAAAGAGCTCAACGTCTTCTTCATGCGCCTGCGCCGGGCCAGTGATGCGATCCGCGAACTACGCATGACCGGGAAGCTCAACGGTGCGACTGGTACGTTCGCTGCCCATGCTGTCGCACTGCCCGACGTCGACTGGCTCACCTTTTCCCGTGCCTTTGTTCGCTCACTCGACCTCGAGCCGCTCCTGCTCACTACGCAGATCGAACCTCATGATAGCCTGGTCGCGCTCTGTGATGCCCTGAAGCGTGCGAATAGCATCCTGATTGGTCTCTGCCAAGATCTCTGGCGTTACATCAGTGATGGCTACCTCGTGCAGGCCTCCCGTCCCGGTGAGGTGGGTTCATCGACGATGCCCCACAAAGTGAACCCGATCGACTTCGAAAACGCAGAGGGCAACCTGGGCCTGGCTGAGGCGCTCCTCGAGCACTTCAGCCGCAAGTTACCCATCTCCCGCTTGCAACGCGATCTCTCTGACAGTACCGTGCTCCGCAATCTGGGTGTAGCTTTTGGCTACAGCCTAATTGGCTACCAGCGCACGCTGCGTGGCCTGGGCAAGGTAGCCGTGGGCCATGAACGACTGCGCAGCGATCTCGCCGCCCATCCAGAACTGCTCGCCGAAGCGGTGCAGACCATCCTACGCCGTGAGGGCTTTCCCGAGCCCTACGAGGCCCTCAAGCAGTTGACACGTGGCCGCGCGTTGAGTCTGGAGCTGTTGCAGCAGTTTGTAGAGGGGTTGGCGATCACCGACGCCGTCAAAGCCGAGTTGCTCGCCCTTACCCCTGAGGCCTACGTGGGCCTGGCAGCCCGTCTGGCCCGCCTGCGCGACGATCGCCGCCTTGAGGCCTGGTGAGGCTTGACATACGCGGTATACTGCGTCCCGAAGGGAAAAAGTGCGTAGTTGTACAAACAGGAGGCCTGCACCAATGCAGAAGACTGACTTCATCAAATCCGTCGCAGAGAAGGCGGGTGTATCACAGAAAGAGACGAAGCTCATTGTGGACGCAGCCCTTGAGGTGATCTCTGAGCAGCTCGCAAAGGGCGAGAAGATTACCCTCACCGGGTTTGGTACCTTCGAGGTGCGTTCGCGACAGGCCCGTGAGGGAGTGAATCCACAGACTCGGGGCAAGATCCAGATTCCCGCCACCAGAACCCCCGGCTTCAGCGCGAGCAGCACGCTGAAGAAGATGGTCAAAGATGGCGCATAGCCTGCCCCTACGGGAGGCGTGGAGGGCAAAGCCCTCCACAACCTACACCCTGTATAAAGCACAAATGATCGCTTCTGGAGCAAGCCTTGCGAACCCGAAGGAGAAGTTGCATGACGACTCTCACCCGTGGGACAACACTCGATCAAGTGCTCGAGGGGTTGATGCGCCGCTACCAGGAGCGTGTGCCTGACGTGGCGCGGATCATCGCGGCAATGGTTGCCCAGGGGCTCATCACTGCTCCCGAGGCGATCGAGAATGATCATATCGCCTTCCGCACGATGGGTGTTCCTCAGCTTGGTATCGCCTCGCTCGAGCGTATCTTCTTGCACTACGGCTACCAGCGCCGCGATCGCTACCACTTTGCTACCAAGCGGCTCGATGCTCACTGGTACACTCCACCCCGCGAGGATCTTCCACGCATCTTCATCTCCGAGCTACGTGTCGCCGATCTCAGCCCCGAGGCGCAGCGGATCATCACCTCCTACACTGATGAGGTAGCCTTCGATCCCGTTGACACCCTCGATCTCGATGATGCTGGACAGGTGGACGACTTTCTCCACTGCGGCCTCTGGCGGTTGCCCACGTGGGCTGACTATAGCCGCCTCGCTGAAGAGAGTGAATATGCCGCCTGGGTGATCTACAACCGCTACTACCTCAACCACTTCACCATCACGATCCAGAATCTGCCCCCTGGCTACCGGACGATTGCCACCTTCAACGCGTTCCTCGAAGCCCATGGCTTCAAGCTCAACGATGCCGGTGGCAAGATCAAGACGAGCCCCGACGGGAAGCTCATTCAGAGTAGCACCATTGCCGAGATGATTGATCTACCTTTCGCCGATGGCGACATCCACCGCATCTCGGGGTCGTACGTTGAGTTTGCTGAACGTCGACCGCTCGATCAGTTTAGCCACCTACCAGAGGATCAGCTGCGCCGTGAGCATCGCCGTGAAGGCTTTGAGGCTGGTAACGCCGACAAGATCTTCGAGAGCACCTACCGCAAACAGACTGAACGGCGCGACTAGGGAATAAAACCAGGCGGAGGGTGGTGAACCCTCCGCCTAGGGCGTGTTGATCGTTCGGCCGCACCGATATGACGGTCTGGTGAACCAGGGTTAGCGTTTGTTGTGGAGGGCTTCGCCCTCCACACCTCCCGCCCCTAGCTGCGCACCGCCGCCGCAAGCAGTTGCATAATCCGCGGCACCATTGTCGCCGGGTTCTGGTGTAACCCCTCGATCAGCAACTCGTTGTCGTAGAGCTGCTCGATCACGACGGCTGTCAGTGCATCCTCGGCGTTTGCCTCAACGCGCCGCGCCAGAGCGGCCACCAGTTCACTCGCCGGGTTCAACTCGAGGATGCGCCGCGTCTGCTCGGTCTCCCGTCCGAGCACCTGCTGGATGCGCTGCATCTCGCGACCAATACCCTCATCATCACTCACCAGACGGGCCGGGCTGCCACGCAGCAACTTGGAGGCGCGCACCTCCTTGACCCGCTCGCCGAGCAGTTGGGCAACCCGCTCAGCCAGCCGGCTGAAGGTGGCATCGTCCACCAGCGGGGTCACCGCCTCCAGTTCACCTGGCAGTTCCAGATCGGCATCATCGACGTTGCGCAGGCGCAGACCCTCATACTCACGCAGACCCGAGAGCATGAAGCCGTCCATCAGGTCGTGCAGGATCAGCACCTCAATCCCACGGGCCTGGAAGGGATCGAGGTGTGGGCTACTACGGCCTGCCTCAAGGCTTGAGGCCAGCAGGTAGTAGATCTCCTGCTGACCATCAACAATCCGGCTCTTGTACTGGCCCAACGTCACGAGCTCCTCACCGCCACGTGTGGTGTGGAAGCGTAGCAGCTTCAGTAGCTCGCTCCGATGCTCGTAGTCGGTCGCGATGCCCTCTTTGATGAAGACCCCAAACTCGCTCCAGAAGTTGGCAAACTTCGCACTATCGCGATCGGCCAACTCGTTGAGCTCACGGTGCAGGCGCCCGGTCAAGGTTTTGCGGATGCGCTGCATGACGGGGGAGCTCTGCACCGACTCACGGGCAACGTTCAGGGGTAGATCCTCACTATCGACCACACCCTCGATGAAGCGGAAGTAGGTCGGGATGAGCTCCTTCGCCTCCTCCAGGATGAGCACCTTGCGCGAGTAGAGCCGCACCTTCCCCTCAACACGCCGCTCGAGGAGGCCACGCTCGCGCTTGGATGGAATGAAGAGGATAGTGTGCAGATCGACCGGCACGTCGGTCGAGAGGTGAATCTGGAGCAGCGGCTCATCAGATTCCAGGGTCAACTGGCGGTAGAGGTTCTGGTACTGCTCGGCCTCCACCTCACGGGGGGCACGCCGCCAGAGGGCCTTGCGCTGGTTGAGTTGCCGTTCGCCGCTGTAGATCGGGAAGGCCACAAAGTCGGAGTGGCGCTTGATGATCTGCTCGAGGCGCCAACTCGTGGCAAACTCGTGCGCATCCTCTTTGAGGTGCAAGGTGATCGTCGTTCCGCGCTGCTCACGCTCGGCGGGGCCAACCTGGTAGCTCGCATCACCCACACTCTCCCAGATCGCCGCTTCAGCATCGGGGCGGAACGAGCGTGAAACGACCGTTACCCGGTCGGCGACCATAAAGACTGAGTAGAAGCCAACCCCAAACTGGCCAATAATCTCGCTGGCCGTCGCCTTATGCCCGTCGCGGTTCTGCTGGACGAAGGCGCGTGCACTCGACTGCGCAATCGTGCCCAGGTGCTCGATCATCTCCTCGCGGGTCATACCGATGCCGCTATCACTGATGGTCACCGTTTTGGCTTCGGTGTCTGCTTCAATGCGAATGGCCAGTTCGGCATCAGAATCAACGACATCCTGGTTCGTCACCATCTCGAACTGGATGCGGTTGAGCGCATCAGAGGCATTGGAGATGAGTTCGCGCAGGAAGATTTCACGATCGGTATAGAGCGAGTGCGCCAAGATCTGCAGTACCTGCTGCACTTCAGCCTTGAAGGTTAATGCCTGTGGCTCCTGGAGACTCGTTGGCTCGGTGGTCATCAGCTACTCCTTAAACAGGTTGAGAGGGGGTGAGAAGGCTTTGCCCTGCACACCTTCCCGCATATGGTCACGCTAGAGGGAAACTCACGAGATCGCAGCGGTGTGCGCTGCAGCCGCATAGAAGACTAGCATGCCAGTGTTAGAAGATTGTTAGCGGCATACTAGCGAAGTGCAAGTATTGCTTGGGGATGGTTGTTCATGCGCTGCCGAGCAGCTCCGTTGGCGTGGCCGTTTGGCGTTACCAGGGCTGGGTTAGGTTTTTTGTGGAGGGCGTAGCCCTCCACACCTCCCGCGAGGCAGCTGCATTGGCAAGACCATGTGGCGCTCCCAGGGCTGGGTTAGGCTTTTTGTGGAGGGCTGCGCCCTCCACCCCTCCCGTACGCTCAGCCCAACTGCAGCTCCACGCGGGCCGTTCCGGCGCGCTGCCCAGCAGCCGTGATCAGGATAGTACCGCCATCCGGGGCACGGATGCTCCACTCCATGCGGTGCAGGTTATCGGTGGGGTAGTCGGCCCCCCAGAGGGCCCGTTTATTTGCCCGTCCCTCCAACTGGCCGATCGTCTGGCGCAACTCGCCGGTGACAAGTTCGGCACCAGCGGCGAGCTTGAGCTCAACCTCGATCGGGCGCACCGCCTGCACCGCCTCGGCACGCTTGCTGCCATAGGTTGGCAGATAGCCACTGTTGGCTACCGTGGCACGCACACGGAAGAGCCCCGCGCCGAGTGCGTCGACAGTAGCCTGGCGCAACTCGAGCCGTGGGGTCATCAGGGCATGGGCGATCACAAACTCAGTGTTGGGGGCAAGGGTCGCCTCCAACAGCTCCTCGGGCGGATTGCCAAAAGTACGCCGCTCGATCCAGCCCCCAATCTCAACCTCGCCGAGCTGCGGGTGGGTAAACGGCCGCCAAGGTACAAAACCCCGCCCACCAATCTGCTCATCATTCCAGCGCAGGAGCTTGAGATCATCCTCCTCAGGATGGTTACGGAACCACTCGATGAAGTCGCGCTCTTTGATCCCCGCCGCACCGACCATGTCCCACAACTCGACCGTCCAGGCGAAGATCCCCAACTGATGGTAGGCCCAATCATCAAAGGCGCCACTCATCACCTGACGTGGGTGGTAGCGAAAGCCGTGGTAGACCGAGACGTGCGGATAGCCAGTCAGGGCCTTCCCCCGCTCCCCAATCTCCTTGAAGGTCCAGAGATCCTCGATCGGCAACTGATCGTCAGGCTTATCGGAGTAGGGACGCAGCAGTACACCCGAGAAGGTATGGTAGGCGATGGCGCAGCTGACGTTGGGGTGGTCGACGAGGAAGGCGACGGCGGCCCGCACCTCAGGCTCAGAGGTAGGAAATGGCCCCGCCCCATGCTGCTCCCCCTCAGGAGCCCAGATGTAGGGAAAGTTGCGGTTGAAGTCGAGGCCCTGGGCTGGTGGCGCAATTTTGACCTGAGTACCATCATAGCCACGAATGAGCCCCTCGGTGTAGACGCGGTAGTAGCGCCCACCCACCTCGTCGGGGGCGCGCCGCCGCATGAGACGCGGGTCGTGCTCACTGATCTTCCAACCACCATCCGGATCGGCAATGCGCATATCCAAGATCTGCCCATCACCATCAATATCCGCTGGGTAGAGCCCATCCCGCTCGTCGGCGTAGGGGTAGCGGCGCGTTCCCGAACGCACGTAGATGGGCGAGGTGAGGGCCTGCTCCATGCCATCCGGGTTGAGGCAGGGCACGATGTAGAGCGCGCGCTCGTTGAGGAGTTGCGTCACCCTTGGATCGTTACCATAACGCCCCAACAGGCTCTGGATTACGTGTAGTGCACCCATGCAACCGGTCACCTCAGTCGCATGGATGTTGGCATCCAACCAGAAGGCGGGCTTCTCCCGATCAGGACCGGTAGCCTGGTTGGTGAGGGTCGCACACCAGATCGAACGCCCTTCATGGCTCTGGCCAATAGCGCTGATGGTGCAGAGTGTGGGATGAGCCGCGGCAAACGCTTGAAGGGCAGCCTCGACCTCGTCTGGTCGTAGGTAGCGAGTGAAATCGAGCATGGTAGGCTACTCCGAAGATGGCGAATTCTGGCCCTTCATGGTAACACGGCCCCTCCGGGGGCGTCAACGAACGCTATGTCTGTGACTGTTCACACTTCCCCTAGCGAGACCAAGGTTGGATTGAGCTTTTTTGTGGAGGGCTTCGCCCTCCACACCTCCCGCACGTTGATGTAACTGTTCACACCTCTCCCAGAGCGAGGGCGTCTCACCCTCGTGGCCCCCCCCGTAAGGGCAACCCCCCGTGGTTGCCCTACCGTTGGCTTACCCCAACGGTGAACAGGTACCTATATCTCTCTGTCCTCCGTCAAAAACGACTATTTTTGTGGCACAGGCCTGCTAAGATGCACGGTAGGTAATCTTGTTTGTCCTAGAGGGTAAAACCCTTTGCGCTCTACCCCTTGATTCGAGGAGCAGCCAATAATGCCACTACTCGTTGCACCCCTTATTGAGCGGGCTTTAATCACCCTCACGGCCGCCGTGATCTTAACCCTCGCCCTATCAGATGACAGCGGACTACTCCTAATCGGCCTGCTCCAACTCACCGCTTTGACCATACAGCTCCTGGTCGCCAGACGCACCGGACGACAGCCGCGGAGCATCCTCGTGCTGGTGGCGCCGCTCGTCCTGATCACCGCCCTCCTCGGGGCGATCATGCTACGTGCGAACAGCGAGACCCTCATCCTGATCGGTATGCTCTCGGCGATCGCAGGGATCATCCCTGCCTCAATCGCCATCTGGCAAAGGCACCCGGTACGCTAGGGAGCGAGCGGGCCGGAGCGGCTGCCCTGGCCCTGGGACCAGACGCAGCAGCATGACGCTCGGCAGGATCCCCCGCAGACGCGCCCGTGTGCCCTGCATATACCCTAGTCAGTTCACCGCGCAGGCAACTCACCTGCGCGCCCAGGGAAGGTGCAGACGGTAGCCCCTTGCGGGGGAAGCCGTTCACACTTCGCCTTCGGCACGGGCCAAGGCGCGTACGTAGCGCACCAACTCATCCGGATCACCGGCAAGGGCGACGGGCATGCCAACCTCGACGGCGATACGCTCCAGGCTGTAGTCATCAATGGTGCGCTCACCCTTGTAATCGAACATCACGCGGGGCAAGAGCGCACGGGTGCAGCCACTCGCCCGCAGCGCCGGAATGAGGTCCTGCGCGGTCAGCAGCCCACTGACCGTCACCATCTCGCCGAAGAAATGGTTCACAATCGGCAAGACACGCACCTCGAGCCCGGCAATCGTGCTGAGGCGTGTGGCAACCCGTTCGAGCATGGGCGCTACGAGTGTGCCGCAGACGAGAGCGAGACGGGTGGGTTGACTCACACGAGCGGGCAGGCGGCGCCTCGCCCGCGCCCAGAGATCGAGGAAGTCGCGCACCATCCCGACGCCGTTGGAGTATTGCGGCATCCCGTCGTAGTGATCGGCCGGTGGCAGTTGTCGATCGGCCAGAATGTAGAACTCGTCACTTGGATAGACGAGCGTGAGCCCCAACGCAGTGCGGCAGTGCACACCAAAAGGCTCAATGAGATCGATCAGTGCCGCAGCCTCTGGGGCAGTAAAGCAGCGCAGTGGGATGTCGGTGATCGCGCCAAGGCGCGAGCAGAAGCCGAGGGCAGGGTCGTGCAGAGGACTCGCCGGCGCCACCCGCACGGGTTGCGCAGCAGGAGAGCGATCCGGTGCCAGCACACCCACGCCCCCCTCATCCCAGAGCGGTTGGCGCTCCCAGTTCGTATCGATCCAGTCGGCTCGCTCGTGCACCTGAATAGCCGCCTTGATCGTACTCGGTCGTGAGCCATCGAAGCGCAGTTTCGTCAGCCCAACCGGCACGATGGAGATCGACTGCACAATCGGATGGAGTGCGATCAGATCGATGATCGTCTGACGCAGTACCTCCCCATCATTTGCCCCAGGGCAGGCTACAATCTGCGTGTGTACTTCAACACCCATCGCCCCAAGACGACGAATCTGCTCACGGACATCAGGCAGATCACGCTTGCCGAGCATCACCGCACGCCAGAAGGGATCAGTGGCATGCACACTCATATGGAGCGGCGAGAGGCGCTGTTGCTCGATCCGCGCCCAATCCTCCTCGCTGAGGTTGGTGAAGGTCACAAAGTTGTTGTAGAGGAACGAGAGGCGGTAGTCGTCATCCTTGAGGTAGAGCGACTTACGGAAGCCCTTGGGCATCTGGGTGAGGAAACAGAAGGGGCACTTGTTATTACACGTACGCAGGCGGTCAAAGAGTGGCTCACTGAACTCGAGGCCCAGATCCTCATCGGGATCTTTGAGGAGCTCGTAGGTAGTCTCGACCCCAGTGGCAGAATGGACGTGGAGCCGAATGTGCTCCTCCGCGATGGCAAAACGGTAGTCGATCAGATCACGAAGACGGAGATCGCCAACCGCTACCAGGGTGTCACCGGGGTGCAGGCCGAGTTGCGCAGCGAGACTACCCGAAGCTACCGCGCTGATCAGCCCCCCTGCACCGGTGATCTGTTTGACGTCGGGTTGATATTCCATGGGTTTCTATGCGGCTACACTGTGGCCAACAGCACGCATCAGATCGGCGTGACCATCTCAGATTTTTCGCTAGAGCCATTATACCAGCCCTGGTGCGATGACAAACAGGGAGGTATGGAGGGCTGCACACCTCCATACCTCCCTCCCCCACCGCGGGCAGCAGCGAACCGCGCAACTCGGGTAGGCCCCATGTCTCTAATCGCCCGCCACCGACCCACGCAGCGATCGGGCGCGACGCTGCTGTTGCAACCGACGGCGCAGACTAACCGCCTGCGGAGAGTGGAGTGCATGAGCTGAACCACGCACTGGGAGTGCAGCCGATCGCTCATGCGGCATGGGCCGGGGTTGGTAGCCCAGAAGCCGCATGATCGTTGCCTGATCTTGCTGGGGAACATAGCGCGAAACTAGCCGTCCCTCGTGTTCCGTGAAGATCAGGCGGGCAGGCTCCGGGCTCAGGCAGTGGTGCACCCCACCACGACCAGAGATCATCTGCTGGTAGGCGCCGATGCCACAGATGGCGAGAGTCATGCCGCTACCGCCGGCAGGCAGTAGGAGTGGTGGGCACTCAGGGCGCGGGTAGACATCGTCGCTGTCACATGTTCGTCGCCCCGCCAAGCGTGCCGCGGCGAGGGGATGCTGCCATCCATCAAGCGGGAGGATGACGAACTCCTGCCCTTCAACAAACAGGGCATCGGGCAGGCTCACCATCATGCTCCCATTCATCAGGTACCAGTCGGGCTGATCAACCTGACCGGCTTTGACTGAACCAACCTCAAGGAGGAGCAGGCTATGGGTTGCCACCGTGTAGCGCCCAAACTCCCCGATGAGGTCGGGTGGTGGGAGATCGTGGGCGGCGCAGACCTCGGCAATCGTTGCCATGAGCCGGGTGAGAAAACCCTCGTAGTCGAAGCGAAACCCGAGCTGATAGCCCGACGTGGGCATACCACCGCCAAAATTGAAGTAGCGCAGGCTCGGGACGTGGCGGCGCAGATGGCAGTAGGCCTCGACCGAAGCACGCAGGGTGGTAATAAAATGCTCCGCATCCTCAATCTGGCTCCCGATCATGGCGTGGTAGACCACGAGTTGGTGCTGACTCTGGGCGATACGCTGCACCACCGTAGCGATCTCGTCCGTGGTGAGACCGAAGCGATCATTCCCAGGGTGGCGACCATCACGGTTACCGGCGGCCCGCTCGCGAACCCCGAAGCGCAGCGGTGCAGGCGTATCGAGGAGCGCCTCCAGTTCATCCAAGTCGTCCAGGATAGGGGTCACACCTGTACAGCCATCGAGGCGTAGGTCGCGAATTGCAGCGATATAGTTAGGTTCTTTGGAACCGTTACAGCAGATGAGACGATCGTTCGGAATGAACCCCTGGCGAAAGAGGTTGCGGGCAATGATCAGATCGGCAGCTGCGGACGTCTCATAGTGAGCGCCGGCTCGTAACGCGGTCTGTACCACCTCGGCGGCAAAGTTCGCCTTGGTCGCGTAGGCGTAGAGGAAACGTCCAGGGTAGGCGCTGCGTTGGCGCGCCTCTGCCGCCCAGGCGTACATACGCGTAATCTGCGTGCTGATCTGTGGCGTGTAGACAACCTCCAGGGGTGCGCCATACTCGCGCACCAGTTCGTTCAGGTTGATCCGCCCACCCAGTAGGAGCTCACCGCCACGACGAACCATGAAGTCGGTGAGATCACCTTCACCGTCGAACCCGATCTGGTCCCTGATATGATCTGCGTAGGTCTGCTGCTTCAACTGTACCAATGCCCTCCTCGAGATAGGTTTCAGCTTGAACTTGTGAGACAAAGGGGTGTAACCGAGTCCCATGGAGCACTCGGCCCACCAGATCGACTGGGGTTGCACTGCGCACAACAGCTAGCCGTGAGACATCCTGCTCACAGCCGCCAAAAGCCGAAACAGACTTCGGCCCCTTATGGCATGAAAAAAGCCCCTGCACACGGTGCAGGAGCCTCTAAGGCATGCGGGCAGACAGAGCTGCCGCTAGTGCATGTCGGGAGGCCCGCTCCCGCGAGGCGATGAGCCGGTGCAGATAGGGTGGCGCAGCGTACGCGCACATGAATTGTATGAACTACTCATATTGCCTCGCTGTAGCCCACCCGGCACCGTTCTTTGCAGTCTCATTTGCTGCCAACGCTGGCAGGAAACTCTGACGACGGTGGCGTCCGTTTCGTGTTCGGTGTTGCGTGTTGCGCTGTGCCGGGTGCCTTCCCGGGACGCGAAACCCGTCACCAAAACGTAACGGGGGGCTCGAAACCAACGGTCGATTGGCACGACCGTCAGGTATTATACCCCCCACCACTATCTGTGTCAATACGCGTTTTCCTGCTTCCCAGTCAGGAAATCAGCGATGGTGCGTACAATAATCTTGATATCGAGGAGGAGCGACCAGTTTTCGATGTAGTAGAGGTCGTAGCGCGTGCGCTCCTCGATGCTGGTATCGCCGCGCAAGCCATTGATCTGGGCCCAACCGGTCAACCCAGCCTTTTCGCGGTGGCGGCGCAGGTAGCGTGGGATCTGCTGTCCAAACTGCTCGACCCAGCGTGGCTGCTCGGGGCGCGGACCGACGATACTCATCTCCCCAATCAGGACATTGATCAACTGGGGTAGTTCATCGAGGCTGGTACGGCGCAAGATGCGTCCGACCCGCGTGACGCGGGGGTCATTCTGCGTCGTCCAGGTACCAAACTGCTCTGCATCAACGCGCATGGTACGAAACTTCACCATCCAGAAGGGCCGCATATCCATGCCAACCCGCTCTTGGAGGAAGAAGACCGGACCACGCGATTCGAGGCGGATCAGCAGAGCGATCAGCATGAGGATGGGTGCTCCGAGGAGCAGGATAAGCGTACTCACCAGCAGATCGAGGGCGCGCTTGAGTGCACGATTCCAGGGGTTGTCGAGGGCGGCATTCTTGACGCTCACGAGGGGTAGGTCGCGGAGATCGCCAATCGAGAGGCCATCGTTCGTGATCAACTGGAAGGTGTCGGGGTAGACCTTAATCGCAACCGCCTCATCCTCAATCTGGCTGATCACCTCAAGCAGATCTTGTGGCGATCGCCCCGAGAGGGCAATGATCACCTCATCGGTACGGGTAGCCCGTACCACCCGGCCCAGTTCGGTCGTCCCACCAAGCACTGGTAAGTCGGACACCTTACTCCCGATGGGCAGTGAGTCACTAATAAAGCCCTGGACGCGGTAACCAAGGCCGGGGCGCCGACGAATCGTGTTCCAGACCAGCTGTCCAGGCTCACGGGCACCCACAATCAGGACCCGTCTGGTGTCGATGCCCCGCCGGCGCAACTGCAGGAGGATGGCGCGGTGGAGCCAGCGGAGCAGCACACAGCAACAGATGGCACTGAGCCAACTCCAGACCAGCACATCGCGGGTAAAAGGGAGATCCTGAAGGCCGATCTGGGGGGTAAGGGTGTTGATGACAATGGCACCAACCAGACTCAGCGAGACGGCGGTGAAAATCTTGAAGGCCTCATCCACCCGAGATGCACCACGGCGCATCTCGTAGAGCCCGTTGCTAGTGAAGAAGAGGAGGGCAAGCGGACTGAAGAGCAGGAGGAAGCGGGTGAAGGCGAGGGGATCGGAGGGCAACAGCGCGCCACTCGCCTCAATGCGCTCGGCGAAGCGCGCAAAGGTGAAGATGATCGCACCGTGCAACACCAGCAGATCGCCCCCTATCAGGCTTAGGCGCAGCAAGATACGCCAAGCACGTGGGCGGAGCCTTGAGCGATGTTCAGCCGACGCGGCGTGCGGCTGGGGGGAGGAGGAGATTGCGGCCAAGGGCGAGGAGCTCCTTCACGGTGATACCGGTCTCGATCAGTGCGTTGAGCGGGGCAGCGGTTCTGGCCGCATAGTGCTTACGGTGGAAGATGCGCATTGCGTCGTAGAAGGCCCTGATGGAGGGGATTGCCCGCCGCGTGCTGGCAGCACGCTTGTGGTGGTACACAATAACGTGTGGGTAGTAGACAATTCGCCAGCCGTACTGCTTGATCCGGTAGCACCAGTCAAGATCCTCGCCATACATGAAGAACTGCTCATCGAGGAGGCCAACTTCTGCGACCACCTGCGCACGCAGCAGCATGCAGGCCCCTACCAGTGCATCGACCTCGCTCTCCTGCGTAGGGTCGAGGTAGGTCAGGTTGTAGCGCCCGAAGCGTGGGCTACGCGGAAAGAGGCGGGCAAGGCCACTCATCCGGTAGAACGAGATCAGGGGTGTGGGGAAGCTGCGCCGGCACGCCATGTCGAGCGATCCGTCGGGGAGGAGCAGCATGGGGCCAACAGCACCAACTGCCGGGTGAGCCTCCAGGTAGTCGACTAGGTGATCAAGGGCCCCACTCGGCACACTGGTGTCGTTGTTGAGCAGAAGGATATAGTCGGCACCACCAGCAGCCATGATCTCGCGCAGGGCCAGGTTGTTGCCACGTGAAAAGCCCACGTTGGCCGGGCTAACGATCAGCCGCACCCGGGGGAAGTCTCTGCGCACCAGAGCCACGCTCTCATCGCCTGAGGCATTATCGACCACCCAGAGAGCAAGCTCGCAGTGGACAGGTGCGGCGTAGATGGAGGTGAGGCAGTCGGCGAGTAGGTCGGGACGTCGGTAGTTGAGGATAACAATGGCAAGTCGTGGCATATGTTCTCAGTAGCAGGTTAAGTAGCCGCGTCGTGCACCACCAGCTCGGAATTGCTTAGGAGAGACGTTTCCGCTCGACGTTAACCCATGTGTTGTTCAGTATACCACGCCCCTTAAGCTCGTCCTGAGCGCCTCGGCCAGTTCGGGTGGATCACTCTGCACAATCGTGACCTCGGGTGTCGCGTGCCACCGGGCACAGCTGCTCAGCGCCTCGGCGAGCCCATGGATCAGATCCTCATCAAGCTTGACCCATGGTTCGAGATGGATGTTACGCAGTTCAAAGCGCCCCTCGGCACGGTGTGCCTTGGGATCGAGGCGTCCAATCAGGTGACCACGGTGCAACAGCGGGAGGGTAAAGTAGCCATACACCCGCTTTGCCGCCGGAGTGTACGCCTCAATCCGATAGTCGAAGCCGAAGAGGTCGCGAGCGCGCACACGATCCCAGACTACTGGGTCGAAGGGGGAGAGGAGCGTCGTACGACCGGGGCGTAGGCTGCCACCCAGCACCGCCTCCGCTAGGGATAACTGGTCAGGGTGCAGGTAGGCAGGCTCATCCCAGCCCGCAATGGTTGCCCGCAGCAGCTCACCCTGGTCGGCCAGTTTGGCCAGTGTAGCAGCGACCCCCTGTTTTGACAGTCTGAAGTAGTCGGCAACCCAA
>CAIWUD010000620.1 GCA_903915775.1 uncultured Chloroflexota bacterium
CCACCGGGATCGGTCTGACCGACCCAGGCAAAGGCGCCCAACTCAAACTCGCGGCGGGAGAGACCCGAGGCACCACCGAACCACCATGAGGCAGGGGCGTGCTTGCGGATGATCTGGATGCCACAGTTGCTCTGCAGCTGCTTCTCGAGGACGGTGGCCCAGGTAACGCGGAACTGGGCGTTCGTGGTGGTGAACTCGAGGGCCAGGGGCAGGCCATCGGCATTGGCACGCACAGGCGCACCCTCAGCCTGGGTCCAGCCAGCCTCATCGAGGAGTGCCTTGCCCTTCTCGGCATCGAACGGGTAGGTCACGATGCCATCAGCCTCACTGGCAGCGGCCCAGTGAGTCTTGGGCAGGTTCGTGTCCATCAGCAGACCATTCTGCTGCTCGGGGCTGAGGAATCCGTAGACCGAGGCAATCAGTTCGGGGCGATTGGTGCAGTAGGCAATCGCCTGGCGTACGCGGACATCGCTCAGGATCGGGTGTGGGGTCGTGTAAACCTCGACCGCAACCGGGGAGGCCTCAGTAACGACCGTCTGCTCGACCACCACGGTCTCGCGAACCACCTCAGGGGCGGCAGTCTGGACTACGACAACCGTCTCGCGAACTACCTCGGGGGCGGCAGGAGCACCGCCACAGGCCGCCAGGATGGGTACGATCAGCGCCAGCAGGATGAGGGCGGCGCTACGTCTGGAGAGAACACCCTTCACGATTACTCCTCCTTCAGCAAACTCCTTTGACCGACCAGTCAAAGGGGGCATCTGTGCCACGAGCACCCGTACATGGGCACCCCTGGCCCGCAACGCTCAGCCATCTTCACTAGCAGTACTACAGCGTACTACCGAATACGCGAACACGAAACACACCACAGAGCCGCTCGATAGGGGCAGTTCAGTGGTGCGAAAACCCTGCGCGGGTATTCGGACGACGTAGTCCGCGATCTACCAGTACGTGCTGCGTCAATCGTGTAGATGCTGCCTGTTGTTTGGCTAGAAGCGTTCGATCTGGATTATATGGCGAAAGTAGAGTGCTGTCAAAGGGATGCACGGTTCAAACTGGCTTAACCAGCGCACAGGAAGTGTGGAGGGCGAAGCCCACTCGCCCCCTCTGGGGAGGTGTGGAGGGCCCAGCCCTCCACAAAAAAACCAACCTAGCCCTGGCAGCGCCAGAAAGCAGCCTGAACCGTTACAGAGGAACGAACTCCAGAATATCAATCCGCGTGCGGAGCAACTCCAGGAAGCTCCCTGGTGCCACTGATCCACCAGGAAAGTCGGTTGTGACCAGATTGGTGCGCAGGCCAATCAGCCCCACCCCAATGTTCAGCGTAAGTTCGACGTAAGTGGAGGGGGCAGAGAGGAGCGCCGAGCTCGCTTCCAGAGTCGCTACTTCGTGAACCTGGCCGAGGAGTGTCGGCATGAAGGTGATCCCGCTCTGGGCGGCTGATTCGGGGAGTATCCCCAGACGGTAGGGCAGACGCTGGCTCCGCACACTGCCCAGCGAGGCAACGAGCCGCGCCCTACCCACCTTGCCCTCGTCGCTGAGCGCTACACGATGGTGACGATCAACGATACCGAGGAGGATGCTCCCCCCAGTAGGCCGTAGGAAGATCTGTGGGAGGTAGCGCCGTCCGTCGGGGTGGAGTTGCCCAGGAACCTGTTGCTCGAAACGGCAGATGATGCCTAGCTGTTCGGTACGTGGGAAGTGCATGCAGTTCGGTAAAACGTCTTCTATGAGGTTGCGGGAAGCGTGTGTCCTCCTATTATCGTAGTATACTAGAGACCCTCAAACTGGATACAATGGCACCATGATCAACGCTCCACCATCCAGACGCCCCCTGGCATCCACGATCGTCATCCTCGTTGGGCTGCTACTTGCCGCTACGCTGCCCCCTACGGCGGCGCCACTGCCTGCAGCTTGCGTATCCTATCCGAGGCTCCAGAGCAGCGCATGGGATGAGGCGACCGCGGCGCTGTTTGACCCCAACGTGCCCCCGGCTACACGCCTCGTCGATCTCTACGCGGTGCCGAACGGAGCCCCCTCTCCCCTGGC
>CAIWUD010000621.1 GCA_903915775.1 uncultured Chloroflexota bacterium
AAACGCAACCTAACCCTGGTGTCGCCAGACGGCCACACCGGCGCAGCCGAAATAGAACCCTCCCTAACAGTCTGTTCACCCCCCCCGCGGAGGTGTGGAGGGCACGGCCCACCACAAAAAACGCAACCTAACCCTGGTGTCGCCAGACGGCCACACCGGCGCAGCCGAAATAGAACCCTCCTTAACAGTCTATTCACCAATCGCAGCCTGCGCAGACTAACCCGCGTTCTGTACAGAGGTGACTAATCACCGCTCGACGGGGAGGTATGGAGGGCAAAGCCCTCCGCAAAACGTAACCGCGAGAACGCCAGACAGTCACGCTGACGCCGCCAACACTGAAGCAGACCCTGACAATCGAACGAAGGGAACCCTGCCATGAACGATCGCTATAAGGAGGTAGAAACACCACAACCGCTCCACACCACCGAGGCCGAACTGGGGCACGACATGCCAACCAATCAGCCAAACAGCCCTGCCCCCGCGTTAGTAACGTCCCTCCTACGCCCACAGCAGCAGCGTGATATCATCTGGCGCTGGCACCTGCGTCGCCGTCTCCGGCGCTAAACGAGTTACTACCCACCATAATTGCTTGACAAGGGTAATACCCCCTCCGTATCATGGCCCAGATAACACCAGCGCGGCCTCGCACACCACAAGACGCCCACGCCCCGCTACGCTCTTGCAGGAGAGTGCTCCCAGTGCAGACCTCTGCCCACCAGCGTGCCCTTGAGGAGGCTCTCGCCGAGCTCCCCTCCGCCCATCGCCGCCGCAGGCGCCGCTGGTGGAACAGCTTGCTCGAATGGCTGCTCGTACTTATTGCCCTCGTGACGACCAGTGTAGCCATCCTCGTACTCGCGGTCGTCCTGGTTGAGCGTGAACTGGATCGGCGGATCTACCCCAACATTAGCGTGCGTGGTATCAGTGTAGGCGGCCTCACCATGGAGCAGGCCCACTCGACGCTCACGAATAGCTTTCGCGATCTCCTCACCCAGCCCCTTGAGCTCCGCTATGGTGACCAGGTCTGGTATCCGACACCCGCCGATCTCGGTCTCCGGTTACGGCTCGATGAAGCGCTTAGTAGCGCCTTTGCCCTCGGACGGGGTGATCTGCGGATCATGAACCTCCAGCGGGCCGCAGCCATCTGGCAGCAGGGCTTCGACCTGCCGATCCACCTGGAGATCGATCAGACCCGCATGCAGCGCTACCTGCTTGAGCTCGCTGCAGAGGTGGAGCGCAGCCCCAGCAATGCCGATCTCTGGCTCGACGGAGCAGAGGTGGTGGTGCAACCGGAGCGCTGGGGCACCCAACTGCTCGTCGATGAGATGATCCGCGATATGAGTGCCGCACTCCAGGATCTGGAGCCCCGTACCATCACCCTACGTACGCGCACCCTCGAACCAACCCAGCGCGACTCGCGCATCACCCCCGTTGCAGCAGAGCTGCGCACGCTGCTGAGTGCACCCCTCACCCTCAGTGCCACGATTGGTCCCTGCGCACCACGTGGCTGCAACTGGCGCTTTGCCCCTGAAGCGATTGCCAACTGGATCAGCGTGCAGCGGCGCGAGTCGCTGCGTGGTGATGAGCCGGCATTTCAGGTTAGCCTCGACCACGATGCCATTCGTAAGGATCTGCAGCCTATTGCGGCACTGCTCCGTGAAGAGGGAACCCTGCCCGAGGTGGCATGGAATGGCGGAGACCTCATCATTACCCGCGCCGGACTGCCCGGTAGGGCCCTCGATCTCGAAGCGGCTGTAGCGGCGGTGAGCACGCTCCTCCCTACCGCCGAGCGGAGCATCGACCTGCCCATACAGCCTATTCTCCCCCCGGTGCATGAGGGGAACCTCCAGAGCCTGGGGATCACGACTCAAGTTGGGGTTGGGGTCAGCTCCTTCAGCCGATCCGAGCAGTACCGCATCACCAATATCGTCGCTGGCGCCCGACGCATGCATCGGCTGCTCATTCCACCCGGTGCCACCTTCTCGTTCAACACTCAACTCGGCTCGGTAGATGCCGCAAATGGCTTTGTTGAGGGCCTCGCGATCATCAACAACCGTACCCAGAAAGAGTGGGGCGGCGGCGTCTGTCAGGTCTCAACGACCGTCTTCCGCGCCGCTTTCTTCGCTGGGCTACCAATTACCGAACGCCACGCCCACGCCTTCCGCATCAGTTGGTACGAAGAGCTGGACGAACCGCCCGGGATGGACGCCGCGATCTTTACCCCCTCTAACGACATGCGCTTCACCAACGATAGCGGTGGGTGGCTCTTAATGGAGAGTTATGTCGACTTGGAACGCCAACGCATGACGGTAGCCCTCTACGGCGCCCCATCTGATCGGCGGGTGAGCTACAGCCATCGCGTGCTCGAACAGACTCCAGCACCGACCCAACCGGTCTACGTAAATGACCCAACCCTACCGACCGGCTACCTACGCCGTACCGATAGTGCACGCCCCGGCTTACGGGTCGAGCTCTACCGTACGGTTACTCGCGACGGCGCGGTGATCGCCCGTGACACCTTTGCCACCCGCTTCCGCCCCTGGCCGAATATCTACGTACGGGGTACGGGGCGGTGAGTAGAAAGCGCCCCAACCCAGCCCTGGTTTGCGCCAAACTGTCATGTCGATGAGGCCATGGTACCCCTCGTGGGTGGTCAGTAAAAGGAGGTGCGCCCACCCGCGGCCGTGGGGAAGGACTGGAGTATGCACCGCCAGCGCGAACTGGTCGGTCGACCGCGAGTATGGGCTCGGGCGGCGATGCAGCGACCTCTGTGTGGTCTGGAGCTACCCGAGCGGCGTGCAGCGCGGGGTGATCGGGCTGAAGATCCGCTACCACTCCCTGGAGCAGACGCTGGCCGCGGGGCTCGAGCAGACCTGGCGCTACGCCGACGCGACGGGCGCCGAGGAGGCGCATCTGGTCATCTTCGACCGGCGGCCCAAGGTCGCCTGGAGCAAGAAGATCTAGCAGCGGAGCGAACAGCACGCCGGGATGCTATAAGGCCAGCACCGCACAGCGGAATGTCGTATCATCAACTTTTGGTGAATCGACCCGGCCGCCCTATCCTGACCATCGTCGTCAGGCTGTTTTTGATACTCTAACTGTGTGTTTTTGATAGGATAAACGGGGCTCTCCCGCACTTCCCGTGCAGATGATGTCGATCAGGATGTACGGGCTAACACACGTTGGCGTAACAAGTCAAACGTGGCGCGCCCATCCATGCTGCGCTTAATCAGCTTGAGCCGATTCACCTGTCCCTCTCCCTGCCCGTTGCTAACGGACAGGGAGAGGGCGGCTACCACCGCTGCCTTGTCGCGCTCCAACCCGGCAACACAGCCCTGGATCTCGGGAATACCACTGGCAGTCCCGCGA
>CAIWUD010000622.1 GCA_903915775.1 uncultured Chloroflexota bacterium
GTGGATCTATGGAGTGTGCTCAGTTCAGGCTGCGGCACGGCCATAAGCACACACCTCCCGTGTCTGCTCAAAAAAGCGGTGCCCCCAGGCGGTTAGGTGCCGCTCCTGGGCCAGGAGCGTCTCCTCGGCTACATCCAAGCGTTCCCGCAGATCATGCAGGGTTGCTGCTGAGCTCTCGTCATCAACAAAGCCAGACTGGCGGGCATCACGGATGGCGGCACAGATGTACGCGAGGGCGTGGCAGGCGAGCAGAATACCGCGCAGTGGCCGTGGCTCGGGGCGGAGCGGAGAGGAGTAGCGTTCAGTATGCGCGGGATCGATCAGGGGAGCCGTTGCCTCAGCCACGTAGAGATGGTTATGGGCCGTCTCGTGGACGAGGGTCTCCAGGATCTGCATCCGCCCACCGTGGAGATCGCTGTAGACAAGCCCAGGCAAGTTGGCCTGTGATCCGCTGCGAAAACCGCCTGTCCCGCCGCGGGTAGGGATGACCACCTGGGTGGCGGCGCGGATCCACTGGAAGAGTGGTGGCATCAGATGGGCGGTGAGCGCAATGGTGCGACAGTAGTCGACAATCTCGGCGGTCAGGCGCTGCTCTTCAACCGTGACGATCTCCGTTGCCTCGGCGGCCCATGAACCTTCGAGTGGGTAGCCGATCGTATGGCACCAGACGTCCAGAGCGAGGGGCACCGGTGCGGGATGAGTCTGCACAATCGTCCCGAGTTGGCGCAACTCATACTCGCCAGCAGCGACGCTCACCGCACCACCGGGTGACCAGAGCATCAGCGGAAGAGGGATCTGGACGACACCCAGTTCGTGATCGCTATGGGCTGCAAGCCAGGCGACACACTGGAAGTCGCGCCCCAGGGCATTCGCCGCATGGGGCATGGTCAGGGGGCTCAGACATGGGTGTCTGAGCCAGGGACGACGTTGGTCGATCGCATCCGCAAGGGCAAACTTGACACGGGCACTATCGAGGGTGAGGGAGGGTGTCCAACTGAGCAGTGGCTCGATCAGCGTTTCACACCAGGCTGCCGGATCGGGCACCCATGCCCAGGGGGTGGTAGCCAGTTCCGACGGCGTACGCTCCTGGGAGCCCAGGGCGGCATGCTGTGGATCCATGGCATCAGCTCCAGTTGCAGGGGTGGAGCGCAGAACCCTCCACCACGCCAGAACTACTCAATCCCCTTGGTCTGCTTGAGGCGGGTCAGACGCATCGCAAAATCCTGGAAGGATGCTTCATCGAGACCAACCATCTGCTCCATCACCAACTGCTCCTGCTTCAACTCGTTGATCATCTCGCGGCCACTTTTGCTAAAGATGACCCCACGCGAGAAGGGGGTACCATTCCCAGATTTGCTAAAGATGACCCCCCTTGAGAAGTAGGCTGGGCTGCCGATTGGCTCGATGGTCCCGCGACGTGCGAGCTCAGCTTCCACTACACCCTTCAGTACCGATTCTACGCGTAGCCGAGCCGAGAGCGCGACATCCTCTTTCGGCCCCGCATCATGCTCATGCGCCTTACTCATGGAGGTCTCCTTTTCACCTATTACGGGAGGCATGGAGGGAGAAGCCCTCCACACAAACCCTCACCCAGCCAAGGTTCCAAGCCCCCGGTTTCGTAACTACTATAGGGTGAAGGAATCGCCACCGTCAAGTCAGGGTTTCCGGAAGTGGCCCCAGACTGCTCCTACTGGAGCAGAAAACCAAGCTGCTGCAGGGCCTCACGTAGTTTGTCGCGACCAGAGAGGCTTTCTGGTCCGGCCACACGCTTCGCCGAATGGATGGCCCAACTCCCCTTGACCTTCATGCGCTGCTCCCGATAGAAAGCAGCCATTGCCGCGTTGTAGCGCTCTACTGCGCTAGGTTCAGCCTCTTGGTGGTAGTGCTCATGATGGAGCACTGCCTCCTGAGGGAGCCGTGGCTTGACTGCGGTTGGCGAGGAGGGATCGGGCCAACCGACACAGAGCCCGAACACGGGTAGGACGCGTGAGGGGAGGGCGAGCTCGGCAGCAACATCGAGGGGCCGATTACGCATGGCACCAATGTAGACCGTGCCCAGTCCGAGGGACTCGGCCATGAGTACGGCATTTTGGGCGGCCAGCGCTGCATCGATCACCGCGACGAGCAATAACTCGGTGTAGTCTAGGCCGAGGGCAGGAAGGCCCACCTGCTCGGCCACACGCGCAAGTCGCGAAAGATCGGCCAGCCAGACCAGGAAGAGCGGGGCGGTTCTGATATGTTCCTGGTCATCTGCAAGTAAGGAGAGCCGGGCTTTGCGCTCTGCATCCTCAACGGCGACAACGCTCCAGGTTTGGAGATTTGAGGAGGTTGCCGCAGACTGGGCGGCTGCGACCAGAGCAGTGAGCGTGCCATCGGGGAGCCGTTCATTGCTGTAGGCGCGGACAGAGCGATGGTTGAGGAGCAGTTCGAGGGTTGCGTTCCAAGCCACTTTGCCTGGTCTATCATTGGCGCCATAACGCTGGCGCAGCAGATCGGTGAGGGGCGGACGTGACATGCTAGTCTCCACGTAGTCTGCAGGGTACAAAGAATGGTCATGCTCATTTGCGACATGCCCGAGCTATTGTACTGCGACCTGTAACGAAGAAAGTTTGGTACCTGTTCACTGTTGGGGTAAGCCAACGGTAGAGCAACTACGGGGGGGGCCCTTACGGGGAGGGCCACAAGGGTGAGACGCCCTCACTCTGGGAGAGGTGTGGGTACCTGTGTTCAAGCCCGCGTGCTACAATACCGGCACAGTCGAAACAGGCGCACACCTCAGCCAGAAAGTAGGTATCCCATGACAACGGTCTCCAGCTTCGATCGAGATGAGGCGTTTCAGCTCCTACGCCAACTGGTTGCCGTGCGTAGCTACCCCGGTGAGGAGCGTGCGGTACAAGAGGTCGTTGCTGGTTGGCTCACTGCTGCCGGATTGGCCCCAGAGTTCCAGGCGACGGCGAATGGGCAGCCGAACATTATCGCTCAGATCAGCAACGGTCCCGGTCCAACCCTCCTCCTCAACGGCCACGTCGATACCGTCCTCGCAGTCGAGGGTTGGCCATGCGATCCGTGGCAGGGTCGGCTCGAGGGCGATCGCTTTTCTGCCCTGGGCGCTGGCGACATGAAGGCCGGTGTGGTGGTGAATATGCTGGTTGCGCGCGCCCTGGCCCGCCAGCGTGACGCATGGCAGGGCACTCTTATCTTCAGTAGTGTCACCGACGAAGAGGCCTACTCGTTTGGGGCACGTGCCCTCGTAGCGAGTGGCCTGCGCGCCGATGCCTGTATCGTAACTGAGCCAAGTTTTGACGCGTTGATCATCGGTGCTCCAGGTAAGATCCTCGTGCGCGCAACGGCTGTCGGTAAAGCTGCCCATGGCTTCAGACCCCACGAGGGTGTCAATGCGGCGATCGAGTTAGCACGCTTCATCGCGCACTTCGCAGCAGCGGTGCCTACCCTTCACCACCCCCACCTGCCAACCTCGCAGACCGTGCTCTCCTTCCTGAGCGGTAGTGCTCAGTATGTGATCACGCTGCCCGAACGCGCCGAAGCCCTGATCACCCGCCAGATTATCCCCGGTGAGAGCGAGGCAAGCCTGCTGGACGCACTTCACGCTTTTGCCGAGACGCTCCACTCGCCGGCTCGTTTTACCTTCACCATCGAACCGCCCTACTACCCACCCTTCGAGCTCGGCCAGGATCAGCCCCTGCTGCGGGCCATGCGTGACGCAAGTGCCGCGATCCTTGGAACAGCCCTCCCGGTCGGCTACAGCTCTGGTGTGAGCGATGCCAATATCTTTGCCGGTGAGGCAGGCATCCCAACGGTCTTTTTTGGTCCTCGTGCCGGTGATTGGCACCAGTCTACTGAGTGGGTCGACCTGAGCACGATCGTCCCCTGTGCGCAGATCGTGCTGGAGACGGCGCTGCGCCTGTTACGCAACGGGGAGTGATCATGCCAAGCTCGTACCGAACCCTTGAGATGACCGTACTCATGACCCCCGATACGGCCAATTTTGCCGGTAGCGTCCATGGGGGGCATATTCTGAAGCTACTCGATCAGGTTGCCTTTGCCTGTGCCTCACGCTTTTCAGGCTCGTACGTGGTCACAGCGTCAGTTGATCAGGTCGTCTTCCACGAACGGATCCATGTTGGCGAACTGGTCACCTTCCTTGCCTCCGTAAACTATACTGGGCGGAGCTCGATGGAGATTGGGATCCGTGTGGTGGCCGAGCGGATCACCGAACGGAGCCAGCGCCACGTGCTCACCTGCTACTTCACCATGGTTGCCATTGATGCTGAAGGTCGTCCCTGCGCGGTGCAAACCGTACCGATTGAGACGCCGGAGCAGCGGCGGCGCTGGGCGGCGGCCACGCTGCGGCGTGAGCTACGCAAGGAGGTTGAGGCGCGCAGCCTCGAAATTCGTGCGAACGCCGAGGAGTTGCTCTCAGAGCTCGATAACGAGCCCCATTAGGGTTCGGCAAGCTCGGTACGGTAGAGGGAGCGGTAGACGCCCCAGAAGCTGTAGACCGCACGCAGGTAGCCTTGCGTCTCGGGGAAGTCGATCACCTCGCTAAAGCGATCGGGGTCCGCAACACGGCTACCACCCGCCCAGCGCTGCGCATTGCCCAGGCCACCGTTATAGGCTGAGAGAGCTCCATGGATGCTCCCTTCCATGTCGCTGATCCGGCGCCCTAGGTAGAAGGCAGCAAAGCGGATGCTTACCGCAGGGCGGTAGAGATCGTCGAGGAGAAAATCGGTGACCCCGAGATTCTGGGCGATACCCTCGCCCGTTGCAGGCATGATCTGCCCGAGTCCGCGTGCACCGACCCACGAGGTGGCCCCCGGGTTAAACAGGCTCTCCTGGCGCAACAGGGCGTAGAGGAGACGGGGGTCAATGCCTCGCTCGCGAGACTCACGGCTCATGAGTTCGGGGTAGGGTGTGGGAAAGCGTAGCCGCTGGAGGGCAATCGGCACGGGTGGGGCCTCGGCAGGCGCCTGACGCACCAGGCGCTCGGCAGCCAGGAGCGCCGGGTAGAATGCCCCCGCGGCGTAGGCCGCTCGCGCCAACTCGAGACGGTCACCAGGCTGACGCCGCTCCTCCAGAGCCTGAAGCCACTCGGCTGTAGCTTCGCGCTGCAGACCTACTGCTTCCAACTGGGCTGCTCGCTCGATCGTCACGCTCAGTGGCACTGTGGTCGTGAGCGGCTGACTCTCCGTTGCCCAACCCTTTACCCAACTCTCCGCCTCCGTCCAGGCGGTTGCATCCAGTAGTGCGTCAAAGGTGAGACTCCCCTGTGGTAGGCTACCCAGTAGCTCTGTCGCACGTGTCCCCTCATAGCTTGTGGGGGCCGCTTCCTGGGCAATCCTGAGCTGCTGCTCTACCGTCTGAGTGTCACCAATGGCCTGGGCCGCTCGAGCAGCCCAGAAGGCACCGCGAGCGCGATCGGCACCGATGTTCTGAGCAGCCAGGAGCTCCCAGTCCGTACGGGCGGCCTCAAACTGCCCAGCATCAAAGAGGGCCAACCCGCTCTGGTGGAGTGCCACCCGCCCCTCACTACTGGCTGGGTAGCGTTGGCCAAGATTGAGGCGTGCTGCTCGTGCCGCTTCACTATCGCCAAGGCGCTCGTAGAGCTGCACGACGCGATCGAGTGCGATGGGCGCGCGCGGATCGTCGGGGTAGGTTGCTGCGAAGGCCTGGTACCCCTCAATAGCCTGCAAGGTCTCCCCACTCTGGCCAACGGTCTGTATGCGATCGAGTTGCGCCTGGTGCCCAGAGTCACTATCAGGGAGCAGGGTCGTTGCCGTTGCCAGGATGGCGAGTGCCTCGGCAAAGTTCCCCTGCGCACGCAGCGCTAGCCCCTGTCGGCGGAGCAGATCGCTGCGCACGGCTGGATCAGGCTCATTGGCACCTGCCAGGGTCAACTGAGCTACCGCGTCGGCCCAACGCTCATTCGCCGCGTAGATCTGACCGGCAACCGCGGCGCTGAGGGCCGGATCGCCAGCTGCCAGGAGCTGATCCGCAGCCTGAGCGGCCTGCGGAGTTGAGCGTAGCGGCTCCTCCTCGACGAGGCTCACCAGCCAGCCACGGGCCTGATCGGGCTGGTTGAGCTCTTGCGCGAGAGCGACAGCGTCGCCTAGAATACGGGCCCGGTAGGCTGGTTGCTGGGCGAGGTCGAGTAGTTCGCGGTAGAGCTCCAGCGCCTCGGTGGAACGTCCATCCTCGCGTAGGAGCGCAATCGCCTTCTCGAAAGCTCCGGCCCGCTCGCCCCGGACTAGTGGGCTACGGGCGGCCAAAAGAAAGTTGGTGATGGCCGCCCCTCGCTGCCCCAGTGCGCGCTCCTGGGCAGCCTGGCGCAAGGCAGCGTAGGGCTCAAGCAGCCCCCCCAGGGCACGGTAGCGCTCATAGGTCTCGATTGCCGCTGCATGGGCACCAGCCGCCTCATGAGCTCGGGCAAGCCAGAAGAGCGCCCAGGCGTAGCGAGGATCGGCGGGTGGCACCTGACGCAACAGCTCAGCCGCCGACGTCCAACGCCCCCGGGTCGCGTAGTGCACCCCCAGGTAGTAGCGGGCTGGAATCGCCTCGGGCAGCTCCGGGTAGCGCTGGAGCAGTGCACTCAAATCGATCGCCGCTGCACCATCGTCACCCTGGCGCAAGGAGCGCAGCGCACGATCCAGCAACTCGGCAGATGGCGAGGTAGCTTCAGCCGTAGTAACGAGCGGCGCAGATGTGGGCCTGGACGCCGTGGCTGTCGGCACCGGTTCGATAGTCACAACCTGCTCGCAGGCGCCCAGTAGTAGCACAAGCGGGAGTAGGAGCGACATGAGCGATAGACGTTTCATGCCTACATCTTACGGCATGTTGCGCGTGAATGTATAGACACTGGTCTGACCGTTCGATAGGAGGTGTGGAGGGCGTAGCCCTCCCAACCCAGCCCGGGTAGCGCCAGAAGGTCATCCCGGCGCAGCCAACATTCTAGGCTCCGGTGAATGGTATGATAGAAGAGCGAGATGGGTATGGGCCCTTCACCGGCACACAACTGAACAACTGAAGCAACCATGAATCAGACAAGTGACTATCTCATTGTAGGCGCTGGTATCATCGGTATGGCTATCGCCAGAGCATTGAAGGCGCGTTGGCCAGATACCACCATCGCTATTCTGGAGAAAGAGGATCGTATTGGGGTGCATGCGAGTGGTCGCAACAGTGGCGTGCTTCATAGCGGTATCTACTACCCCAAAGGCACCCTGAAGGCACTCCTCTGCAAAGCTGGTTCTCAGGCCATGTTTGCCTACGCCGAGGAGAATCGTATTCCGGTACGCCGCGACGGCAAGGTGATTGTCGCGACATCGGAGACAAACGCTCGCGGCCTCGACCAACTCATGGCCAATGCGCAGGCCAATGCCATCCGTGCCGAGCGCCTGGACAGTGCCGGAATTCGCCAGTTCGAGCCCCACGCCCGTGCCGAGTTTGGAGGAATCTTCTGCGCCGATACCGCGGTTATCGATAGCGTGGCGCTACTCAACACCCTACGCACACAGCTCCAGCAGCAGGGGGTACGTCTTGAGACCGCTCAGACGCTCACAGCGATCAATGATGCTGGGCGCGTCGCCCAGACCCAGACGCGCCGCTACAGCTACGGTCTCCTGATCAATGCTGCCGGCGCATACGCCGATCGTGTCGCGCACATGGCTGACGTCGGGCGCAACTATCGGCTCGTACCCTTCAAGGGCATCTACTACAAACTCA
>CAIWUD010000623.1 GCA_903915775.1 uncultured Chloroflexota bacterium
ATAGGCGTGCCAGAAGGTAATCTCACCCGAAAGATTGCCTGTAGGCGCAGGGGCCGCGGTAGGTGCAGGAGCCGCAGTAGGTGCAGGAGCCGCAGTGGGCGCAGGGGCCGCCGTCGGATTCGGACTGGCAGCGGGACCACACGCTACCAGGAGCAGAGCCGTCAGCAGCATGCTGACGAGCAACCAGAGATTCTTCTTCATTGAAACGCTCCTCAAAGCTAACGTCACAGTCGCAAAATCCTGAAGAAACGGCACGTCGTGAGCGAAAACCCGTTTTGGTTAGCGACCACCCCCTTCCATACTCCCGCGAAAGCTCCTGGGCTTTTGGCGTGACTCTGCTCATACTTCTCGGAGCGAGGGCCTCTCGCCTTCGTAGTGCCCCCCCCGTACGGGCAACCCCCCGTGGTTGCCCTGCCCCCCCCGTACGGGCAACCCCCCGTGGTTGCCCTGCCGTTGGTGGACAGCTACCTTTCAGCACGATCTTGACACACGTACGGGAGGTGTAGAGCATGTTGCCCGCCACCAACTACCCTTTGACAGTCACCACGACATCGGTATGGAGATCTGACGAACGATACGCATCAGTTGGGAGCGCAGGCCTACGCACGCCCCGTCTCTGACAGAGGTAGGTAGACGTTTGCAGCGTCTGCGTAATCGCCAGGGCAACAGCACCCATAGCGGACGCACGGGAACCCAGGGCTGCGGGTGCTAGACGCACCGCACGTAGGGCAGGACGCATCGTCCGCTCCTGCACTGATTGATGAACCGCGCCGAGAAAGAGCTCACCCGCAAGGGTCACGCCACCGCCCATCAGGATGGCCCCCGGATTGAGCAAGTTGATCAGGCTCGCGAGCGCACTTCCCACGTGGCGACCAGCATCACTCAGCAGCTGCTGGCAGAGATGATCACCAGCATGGGCTGCCTCGACCACATCGTGTACGCTAAGTGCCCGCTCGTGACACAGCGCCGCGAGGCTCGTCTGCTGGCCAGCCCGGATCGCCATCTCCGCACGCTGGGCAATCGCACGGCCACCAGCCATCGCCTCCAGACAACCATAGTTGCCACAGCTGCAGGGTGGACCATCCTCATTGATGGTGACATGGCCAATTTCACCGGCAGTACCGAGCACCCCATGGTAGATCGTGCCATCGAGGAGAATGCCACAACCAATCCCAGTACCAATTTTGACATAGACCAGGTTGCGTTCACCGCGGCCGCCACCATAGGTGTACTCGCCCAGAGCCCCAAGATTAGCGTCATTGTCGAGCACGATCTCGGTATGCCAGCGAGCTTTGAGCGCCTGAATAATCGCAAAGCTATCCCAGCCAGGCATAATCGGTGGGGCTGCAACATGGCCGTGATCCCGAATCACCGGCCCAGGCACACCCACGCCAATGGCGCTCAAATAGGCCGACCTACTCCCCATCTGGGACAGGCAGCGGTCGGCCAGGGCATAGACCTGATCCAGATAGGTCTGGGGGGGTTGGGCAATGTCGAGCGTAGCTGATGCCTCGGCCAGGATCCCACCACGGAGATCGCTGAGAATCACCAGGGCGTGCGTCGCACCAATCGCGATACCCAGCACGCGGCCGGCATCCGGGTTGATCTGGAGGACGATCGGCCGTCTCCCCCCGCGCGAAGCCCCCACCCCATGCTCGAGGACTAGCCCAGCCTGGATCAGATCATCAACGATCACCGAGATGCTTGAACGACTCACGCCGAGGAGTTGCGCGATTGCAGCACGCGAAACACCCTCGGGAGCCATGCGAATAAGCTCAAGCACCACGTCTTTGTTCATGATACCAACAATGGTGAATGGTTTTGGGTAACTCTGGGCCGTATAAAGCTGTATTTACGGGAATTATCTGGGATTTTCACGGCAAATCTTACCATACCTTGCAAGTTTGTCAATATTTTAAACGAAGGTAGCTGTCCACGTTTGGGGTAAGGCATGCTCCATAATCAGCTTGACGAACGTGCG
>CAIWUD010000624.1 GCA_903915775.1 uncultured Chloroflexota bacterium
ATCAGCATCGGTTGGCACTGGATTGATGCTGACTTCGGCCGGAGGCATCTTCACGATAGGTCGTCCTTTGCTGAAACGCTCAGGATGGCGAGCATAGGCCTCATCGAGTGCGCGCTGTCTGACGATGGCAAGCTCCCGATATGCACCGCTAAAGACCTGGTGCGGTGTAAAGCCTGCCAGGCTGCTGTGATGGTGGCTGTGGTTGTACCACTGCGTATAGTCTTTACTCCATCGCATCCCATGGTCGTAGTGATCAAATCGACGCGGATAGTCCGGCTGGTATTTCATCGTCTTAAACTGCGATTCGCTCATGGCGTTGTCATTGCTCACTCGGGGGCGGCTATGGCTTGCGGTGATACGCAGTTCGGCTAGCAGATCAAGGTAGCAGTGAGCCGTCATCGGAACACCGCGATCCTGATGCAACGTCAGATGATCGGGCGCAATGTTGTAACGCTTGTGTGCCTCGGCAATCAGCTGGCTCGCAAGCGCACTGTTTTCTTTGCGCGAGAGCATCCAGGCCACGATGTAACGGCTAAACAGATCCATCACCACGTAAAGTGATAGGTACTCGCCCCGCAGTTGGGTCGGTAACTTCGCAAGGAGAGTAGACCGCGGGGATCGCACCCGCAGCCTCTCGCAGAACGGTACGTGAACGTCTCCGCTCATACCGCTCCCGTCAAGCAAACGCACCTTTCATCCCCTCGCGCCAGTGAACAAACAATCCTGGGTTGCGCTTCATACACCGTTCAACGAACTCCGTGGCGCCAATCTTCCTGCGCCTCAGTGACTTGAACTTGCGCGTAGCCCACCGACCTAAAGCCTTGTTCACGTGACGTACGATCGCGTACATCGCGGACCGAGTGTACTTGCCGTAGTACTCGAGCCAACCCCGCATGATCGGGTTCAGCCAGCCAGCAATTTCAGCCAACGACAGATCGGTACGTTCGCGCAGCCTTAACTTTCGGATCTTGGTTCGCATCGCCTTCAGAGAAGATGGGCTAACCGCCGGGGTGAACCCTAGAATCATCCTTTGTTCCTTTCCAACCCAGCATCCTCTACGACGAAAACTGTAGCCAAGGAACTCGAATGACGTGTTGGGATAACACTTGGTGCGTCGACCATCCTTGCAGTAGACAATCTTGGTCTTTACCGGGTGCAGTTCTAAGCCACATTGCTCGAAACGCTGCCGGACTGCCTGCAACAACGCGACAGCCTGCGCCTCGGTCTTGCAGTGAACCAACCCATCATCGGCATACCGACACCACACAACGTGAGGAAAGTGCCTTTCTAGCCACTTATCGAACACGTAGTGCAGAAACAGGTTAGCCAGAATCGGACTGATCACTCCGCCCTGTGGCGTGCCTTTAGCCCGAGGTATTTTTGTACCATCGGGCATCTGCATCGGTGCCGTCAACCAGCGCTTCACATACAGCCTGATCCAGACAGAGTCGGTGTGTTTCTCCACCGCCTTCAGGAGCAGATCGTGAGGTATGTTGTCGAACAGCCCTTTGATGTCAAACTCTATGAGCCAGTCATTATCCCAACACCGCTTGCGCGTCTCCCCAATGGCGTCGAGGGCTGACTTTCCAGCTCTGTACCCGTAGGAGTCCGGCAGGAAGTGCGGTTCAACGGCTGGTTCAAATTCAAGCTTGACCACCATTTGGGCTATCCGATCGCTGACAGTCGGAACCCCCAGCAATCGCTCTCCGCCGGATTTCTTCGGAATCGGCACCGCCCTGACGGGTGGTGGCATGTAACTCCCCGATGACATCCGGTTCCAGAGCTTGTACAAGTTGTCTTTGAGATTCTCCTCGAACGCTGCAATCGATTGCTTGTCCACGCCAGCCGAACCTGCATTGGCTTTGACGAGCCGAAACGCTTCGAACACTCGATGCTTGGAAATGACAAATGGTTTTGCCACCGGTGTAGCCTCCTCCCGGACAGTGCCCGGTTGAGCTGCGCCCGTTGGCCGCTTGACGCTGTCCCTTCGCTCCGCGCTCATTACAAGCGCCTCAACGCTACTACGAACAGCTCCGCCCCAGTATCACGCGTCGATACTCTCGATCTCGTAGTTGTAGCTACTTGAATCTTCTCTCTTAGCATCGTGATGACTGGTTCCCGTAGTTCCCGGAAAGAGCCTGATATCGAGTCGCGCCCACTTTACGCCGGACACCGCCTGCACAGTATTCGGAATACGCTTGCAGACTTGTCCCGGGGATGGGACACGCCCCCGGTTTTGATGTCATGTCTGGTTCTCGACGCGTCAACATGGGTTCGGGTTCACTCGCCTCTCGATACCTTACCTGATGGGGTCACTGCCCCGTCGTTTCCTCAATGCTCACCACCGATGCTCTTAACATCAGCAGCTTGAGGTGGTTTGGAGCCGGCCTCCGACGGCAGACTCCGGTGGACCTGCCACCATCTCGCTCCGAGCTTATAGCTCAGCAAATTTGATCGATTAGGATCTCCTTCAACTTTGCTTCTACGGCACACTGTCCCAAGTCCAGACCTGATTGGGCGCTGTGGCTAGCAGACGCGGTATGGGTTGCGGACTCGGTGGTCTTTGCACCCGGCGCTCACCACTGAGGTTAG
>CAIWUD010000625.1 GCA_903915775.1 uncultured Chloroflexota bacterium
GCTATCAAACTCTGCCTGTTCCAGGGTGAGCTCATAGGTGCCATCGACAATCCGCGCCTGTGAACGGTCCCAGCGATCGGAGCCCAGGTTGAAGTCGTCTTCGATCGACACTGGGCCACCAGGGGGATCGACAAACTTACGAGGTGCCTCAGGTGGGGGGCGATCAGTTGAGGGCGCGGCCAGGAAGGGGATCTGGTTGCGTAGCGCGGGGGTAGACCAGACGAGTAGGGCCAAACCGAGACCAGCACAGGCCACAAAGCCGGCAAGGGCGGTGGCGACGATCAAGAGCAGGCGCTGCGTATCTCGTGACGTGGGTTTATCGTTCGGAGAGGGTTGAAGGTCGCTCATCGGAGTACCTTTCGGGTGGTGTGGTATGCTTGGGCATGGTTCAATGTCGGCTACACCGATGGTACCGTGTAGCGCTACCAGGGTTAGTTTTTTGTGGAGCGTTGCGCCCTCCACCCCTCCCTGAGACCGATCATGTTTGTTCGAACTGTGCCCAAGCCTGAGCGTTTAGGAACTGCCACAGCATACCATACCAGCAATGAGGAGATTGGCCCTATGCTGCCTCAGCAGACGCGTACCATCTTTCTCGATCAACTACGTGCCTTCGTTACCGTCCTTGTCGTCGTCCTCCACGGTTCGATGAGCTACATGGCCTACGCACCAACCTGGTGGTATGTCGTCGATAGCCAGCAGAGTATCTTCTTCACCATGCTTGTGCTGCTGATCGATGTACCCATCATGCCAACGATGTTCTTTATCGCTGGCTACTTCGCGCTACCATCGCTCGTGAGGCGTGGCGCTGTGGAGTTTCGACGCGAAAAGTTCCTGCGCATCGGTCTGCCCTGGCTCTTCGGCCTGCTCCTGCTGGCACCGCCAATAACCTACATGACCTACCTCTCACGCGGTGCACCCATCAGCCTGGTGGAGTTCTGGAGCAGCCAATTCTGGAGTGTTGCTTTTCAGCAGTCGGTCTACTGGTTCCTCGGAGTGCTCCTCTTTCTCTTCCTGGGCCTCTCTCTAGCCTACCAGTTCGGAGGCGCCGAGACGTTGCAGAAGCGTCAGCTGAAGCTCCCAGACTGGCGCTTCTTCGTGACCTTTCTCATCGTTACGGGCTCGGCCAAGCTGTTCTTGAACCAGTTCTTCGTAGTCGACAGCTGGTTCAACAACCTCTACATCCTCGTCTTCCAACCCCTCCGCGTACCGCTCTACCTGGGCTACTTCTGGCTCGGTCTCCATGCCTATCGTCGAGGCTGGTTCACCCCTGATGGCTACCAGCCGCGCAGCGATTACTGGATCGGCTGGTGGATTGGTACAGCCACGCTCTACCTCGTCCATCGGCTCTACATCCTCCCGGCGGACCTAGAGCCACGGCTAGCAGTGCAACTGCTCCACGCCATCCTGTTGAACGCCTTCTGCCTCAGTTCGTTGATCTTCGGCCTAGCCCTCTTCCGCACGGCTGCCCGTGCCGATCATCCTATCTGGAGACGCCTGAGCGCCCATGCCTACGGGATCTACTACGTCCACCCGCTCATCCTCTACCCGCTCGCCTACCTCATGCTCCCTATCACCCTACCCCTCCCGCTCAAGGCTCCACTCGTCATCTTCACCGCCATTCTGCTCTCCTGGGCAGTGAGTAGGTTTATCCTGACGCGGGTGGTAGGTCTACGGCGCATCTTTGGGTAGGGAAGAGAGGAGCTACCCGATCCGTCGGAGGGGTGCAATACCCGCAACGAGTTTCACGCGCCCACGGCTGGGGAAATCGATCGACAGGTAGTGGTCGTGAGCATGGCTACCGCTCCCAGCCTCAACGGCGACCACAATCCCAGGGCCAAACTGTGTATGCTCGACGCGGTCACCAACGCGGTAGGTCGCTTTGCGGCTCAGGGGTACCGCTGCACTACGACCGGGGGGGGCACAGAGAGCGTTGAGATCGGCGAAGGGTTGGGCCAGCGTAGGGTCAGGGGTGGTAACAAAGGTACCCCAAAACTCGATGTCTGCGGCCGTGATCCCCTGCGCCGTGAGGGCATCGCGAATCAAGAGGGCCTCGGCCAGGGCAAGGAGCCGACCGGCGATGCGCTCACGCGCAACCGTTGGTTGCCACCAGCTACGAAAGAAGCGCTCCTGGCCATAGAGACGCGGGAAGGTGAGGAGATGGACGGCCTCGACTGCGCTCCAGGCCAAGGGGTCACTCGTCAACATCTGCTCAAGTTCAGCGGTACGCTGCAGGATGGTTGAAGCGGCAGCTGTGGCGAGGAACGGCGATAACTGGGCGTCACCGCCCACCGCCGCGTAGAGGTAGAGTCGCAGTTTGGCCCGTGTGATAGCGACGTAGAGTAGCCGTCGCTCCTCCTCCAGATCTAGGGTACCACCGACGGGAATGATTCCTGCGTTACAGTTCGGTACCAGGACCACCGGCCACTCCAGCCCCTTTGCCTTGTGGATGGTACGGATGTTGATCGCCTGGGGATCGTTAGCCGCCCTGATCCGGCGCTCTGCTGCGAGCTCCACGAGGTGGGCCTGGAACTGCTCCAGGGTGCCTTTTCCCTGGGCATAGTCGATGAAGGCCGCAACGTTGGCCGCAAAGCCACCACCCCGCTCGGCAAAGCCACTATTCTTGAGCAGGAAATCCTGGTAGCCAAGGCGCCAATCCAATTCGCGCAGGAGATCACTCGCCGGGAGCGTCTTGCGGGCGTCGGTCAGCCAGACGAGGAGATCGGCCAGGATCTGCACCGAGGCAGCCGTGCGCTCGGAGAGCGAGTCGCGGAGGTCGAGCAGGATCTCGCTCAAGGGGCTTCCCTGTCGCAGCACAGCGTGCACCGTCTCCTGGAAGAACTGCCGCGACAGGTAGCGCCGTGGCCGATTGTAGAGGCTACGCCAGCAGTTGGTGAAGGGTTCGTGCTGGTTGCCGTTCAGCCGCTGACCTGTGCGCAGAGTCGCATCGTAGTTGGCCAACTCCACATACTTGAGGAGGTCAACGATCTCACGTCGCAGGAAAAAGGGCTCTTCCCCCTCAACGTAGTAGGGAATGTCGGCCTCGATCAAGGCCTGCTCCAACGGCGGGGTCTGGGCTGTGAGGCGCACCAGAACCACCATCGCCGATCCGGCGATGCCCATGGCTTGGAGGGCCTGGATATCGGCGACCATCTGCCGCCCCATGCTGCTGCTATCGAGGGTGAAGCGCAGGGCTGTCTCACCACCAAAGCCGCGGGTTGCGGTCAGGGCCTTGGGCTGACGGTCACGGTTTTGCTCGATAACTTTTCTGGCCAGTACGACCTGCGAGATCCGACAACGGAAGTTGTCGCTCATCTCATAGATAGTCGCACGATAGCGTTCGCTAAAGGTGCGAAAAAAGCTCATGCTCGCGCCACGGAAGCCGTAGATGGTCTGATCATCGTCACCAATGGCCATGAGGTTGCCATGGGAACGGGCGAGGAGGTCGATCAGTTCAGCCTGGGCCAGATTCACATCCTGAAACTCATCAATGAGTAGGGCGTCGTAGGTCTGCTGCCAGCGCGTGAGCATGTCGGGCAAGCGCACCAACAACTCCCAACTCTGGAGCAGCATATCGTCAAAGGTGAGCCAGCCACGGGTACGCCGTACCTCCTCGAAGAGACGGTAGAGATCGAGGTACCAGGGGAGGCCAGGCGGCGCTTCGGCCTGACGAGCTACGGTGAGTGCGGCCGCAGGGAGATCGGCAGCAGCGAGATCCGCATAGCAGAGGTTACCTTTACAGGCACCAATGTAGTTGAGCAGATCCTGCTCATCGAGGGCATCGAGATCGCCCGGCGTGATCACCCCACGCTGACGGGCAAGATCACGGGCTGCCCAGAGGATCTGTCGCTCCTCACCATGCACTTTGAGTGCATCCTGGGCCAGTTGCGTTGTCCGACCAAGCTGCGCAGCGTCACGCACAATTTTGTAGCCAAGGCCATGGAGGGTGAGCCGTGAGACCGATTGGCAGTGTGGCCAGCGTTGCAGCGCCTTGCCCAGATCATCAACCGCCATCTTGTTGAAGGAGCTGAGCAGGATGCGCTGGGGGGCAAAGATACGCTCACGCACCAACCGCTCGACCCGATGAACCATCGCTGTGGTCTTTCCCGCCCCGGCTACGGCAAAGACCAGCGCCGGACCGTGGTTGTGAGCCACGATCCGTTGCTGCTGGTCAGTGAGCGGGAGAGGATTCTCACTCGTCGGCATGGCTTCTCGCTCCCCAACCTGGGCATGGCACGACGCCGCTTCGTCACACGGTCACGAGGTGACGAAACTCGTCGATATTGCGCGGACCGATCCCCTGGACGTCATCGAGCTGCTCAACGCTACGAAACGGACCCTGCTGCTGACGGTAGGCAATGATACGGCCGGCTAACACCGGGCCAATCCCAGGTAACGCTACCAGTGCCGCTTCGTCAGCGCTATTGAGGTTGACCAGACTCACGACCTCCGCGGCGGGGGGCTCGCTGCTGACCGCCTCCGCGGCGGGGGGCTCGCTGCTGACCGCCTCCGCGGCGGGGGGCTCGCTGCTGACCGCCTCCGCGGCGGGGGGCTCGCTGCTGACCGCCTCCGCGGCGGGGGGCTCGCTACGGCTCTCCGCAGTGGGTGGTGGTCCACGATGAATACGCGTCTGGATCCGACGCGGCCCACTCGGAACTGTGGCTGGTTCAGAGGTAGGTGGTAGTGGCGCCATAACTTGAGGAGCCTCGGGCAAAGGGGCTGGAGGTACAACTGCTGCTGGTGCGCTATACGTTGGTGGAGCAGCATCCTTGCCCTGTCGCTGCCGCCAGCGCCATGCGACATAACCAACCACGGCTGCTGCCCCCACCCAGAGGATGTTGCCGAACATAGTCTTCTTATCTCCTACCAAAGTTCTACACACAAGCATACCCCGATCGATCACACAACTCAAGCTGCCGCCACCAACGAACGGAGCAGACTCAGATTCTCAATATCTTCAAGCATCGCCTCGCCCTTAGGGGTCTCGATGATCATTGGGATGCCACGGAAGCGAGGGTCATTCACCAGCAACCTGAAGGCCTCCTGTCCGATCATACCCTGACCGATATGGGCGTGGCGATCGACTCTACTCCCCAGACCCTTCTGCGAGTCGTTGAGATGAAAACAGTTGATACGCTCCAGGCCCACGAGCCGATCGAGCTCAGCAAATGTTGCTTCGTAGCCTTCAGCAGTACGGATATCGTAGCCAGCTGCAAAGATGTGGCAGGTATCGACACAGATAGCGAGGCGCTGGTGGTGCGGTACAAGCTCAAAGAGGCGAGCGAGATGCTCAAAGCGGTTCCCGAGAGAACTACCCTGACCAGCCGTTGTCTCAAGGAGGACCGTGACGCTACCACCAACACCCTCACTGAAGATCCGGTTGAGGGCAACCGCTTCGCGTAGCAGACCAGTCTCCTCACCACTACCCGTATGGGCTCCAGGATGGGTAACCAGGTAGGGAGCGCCCAGCAGTGCGCAGCGTTCCAACTCATCACTGAACGCCGCAATCGACTTCTCCCAGAGCTCATCGCCAGGTGCGGCCAGATTGATCAAGTAGGAGTCGTGGACAATAACGGGACCGATACCAGTTCGGGCCTGTTCAGCATGGAAGGCGGCTATCTCTTCCGGGGTTAGGGGCTTTGCCGACCATTGGCGATCATTCTTGCAGAAGATCTGCATCGCGTCACAACCGATCTGCTGCCCGCGCGCGAAAGACTTGGAGACCCCGCCGGAGATCGACATATGGGCACCGAAAGGCATAACAATCCCCATTTCTACGCACATTTGGATCCCATTATACCACTGGTAGGACAAGGTTCAGTTTCGGCTGTGCCGGTACCTGTTCATATTGCTCCCTGGCGGGACTAAGGCATGCTTCAGTTTCGGCTGCGCCGGCTTGACACGCTGGCGGCACCAGGGCTGGGTTGGGTATTTTGTGGAGGGCTACGCCCTCCACGCCTCCCGTCGGCGGGCTCGGTTGGGTATTTTGTGGAGGGCACAGCCCTCCATGCCTCCCGTCGGCGGGCTCGGTTGGGTAGGGCACAGCCCTCCATACCTCCCTTTGCCGCAGCGTATCTTTCCCCCTGGTAGAGCGGTACAGAGTGCATCAGCATCTTCAGGTGCACTACCAGCATGATCTCCTCCCTACAGCGCCTCCTCGAACAACTCCTCGACCTGATCTACCCGGAGCGCTGCGCCGTTTGTGGAACAACGGGCAGCCTCTTCTGCGCAGCCTGCTGCAGTCGGCTCACCCCCTATCCACCCGAGGCGGCACCGATGGGTCTTGAGGCAATGCTCGTCGCCTGGCTCTACGGCGACGAAGTGCGTCAAGCCATCCACGCTCTCAAGTACCAGCGACGGCGTCGTATGGCCCTACTCCTAGCCGATGCGCTAGCAGACGATTGGTCACCTCCACCGGGTGACGCCCTGATCCCCGTCCCTCTACACCCCGACCGTCTGGCTGAGCGGGGGTTCAACCAGGCTGAGGAGTTAGCGCGGAGGCTCAGCCAGCGTTGGCGGATTCCCCTTTGCAGGCAGGGCTTGATTCGTGAACGTGACACTGGTCACCAAGCACGTCTGGGGCGGCGTGCGCGCCAGAGCAACGTAGCTGGAGCATTTTTCTGGTCTGATCATCGCCCACCACCAGAACGTGTCCTGCTGGTCGACGATGTGCTGACCACCGGTGCCACCCTCGTTGCCTGCGCCGACGCTTTGCGCCGTGCCGGCACCCACGAGGTGCGCGCCGTCGCCCTCGCACGCAGCCGCGCACCCAATCGGAGGGCCCAACGAACAATGAGTGTGCTACAATAAGGCTTAGTAGTGTCGGTGCAGCCGAAACTGAGCCATACCCAGCGGTTCATAGCGAAGGGCCAACACGATGCAGAGCGAGCGAGAGCAACTCCGGATCGCCCAGGAGCGTTGGGAGCAGCAGCGCCTCTGGCCAGCAGTTGAACGCACCCCCGAGCGTGCGGTGCGTTTCATGACGACCAGTAGCGCACCCGTCGAGCGGCTCTACACACCGCTTGATCTTGCCAGTAATGACTACCTGCGCGACATTGGCCATCCCGGCGAATACCCGTACACCCGTGGTATTCACCCTACGGGCTACCGTAGCAAAGTCTGGACGATGCGCATGTTTGCTGGCTTTGGTACCGCCGAGGAGACGAATGCGCGCTTTCACTACCTGCTGAACCAGGGGCAGACCGGCCTCTCGATCGCCTTCGATATGCCTACGCTCTACGGACGGGACACCGATCACCCCTTGGTTGAGGGTGAATTCGGCAAGTGCGGGGTGGCGGTCTCATCCCTGGCCGACATGGAGCTCCTCCTTGACGGGCTACCGCTCGAGCAGATCTCAACCTCCATGACGATCAACTCGCCAGCGGCGATCATCTGGGCGATGTACCTGGTTGCTGCCGAACGGCGCGGTGTGCCCTGGGCTCGCTTACGTGGCACAACCCAGAACGACATCCTCAAGGAGTATATTGCCCAGAACGAGTATATCTTTCCCCCCGAGCCGAGCATGCAGCTGGTAGTGGATACGGTCGAGTTTGGGAGCCAACAGGTACCACAGTGGAACCCAGTGAGTGTGAGTGGCTACCATATCCGTGAGGCGGGCGCAACCGCCGCCCAGGAGCTCGCCTTCACCTTGGCCAACGGACGCGCCTATGTGGAGGCTGGTATCGCCCGGGGCCTCAACGTCGACCACTTTGCACCGCGCATCTCCTTCTTCTTCAACGCCCATAACGACTTCTTCGAAGAGATCGCCAAGTATCGAGCGGCCCGCCGGATCTGGGCCCGCCTGATGCGTGAGAGCTACGGCGCAACTGATGAGCGCTCCTGGTGGCTCCGCTTCCACACCCAGACCGCGGGCTCTGCGCTGACCGCGCAGCAACCCGAGGTGAATATCGTCCGCACGACCATCCAGGCCCTAGCTGCCGTCCTTGGTGGTACCCAGTCGCTCCACACCAACTCGATGGATGAGGCCCTGGCCCTACCGAGTGAGAAGGCTGCTACGATCGCCCTGCGCACCCAACAAGTGATCGCTGCCGAAAGTGGCGTAACGAATGCGGTTGACCCCCTAGGTGGGAGCTACCTGGTTGAAGCCCTCACCGATCGCATGGAGCGCGAAGTCCATGCCTACTTCAAGGCGATCGACGACCAGGGTGGCGTAATTGCGGCCATTCGCAACGGCTACTTCCAGCGCGAGATCGCCGATGCAGCCTACCGCTACCAGCAAGAGATCGATAATCGTGAGCGTACCATCGTCGGTGTGAATGCCCATACCGTCAAGGCGCCCCTCGAAATTCCGATCCTGGCCATGGATCCAGAGGGGGAACGTAAGCATATGGAGCGCTTACGGCGTGTGCGTCGTGAGCGCGATCAGGCACTGGTACAGCAACGCCTGGCCGAACTCCGTGCCACAGCAGAGCGAGGGCTCAACAGCATGCCGGCGATCCTCAACTGCGTACGGGCCTACTGCACACTCGGCGAGATGTGTGATCTGCTACGCGAAACCTTCGGTGTCTACCAGGAGACGGTGGTCGTATAACTACCTTCGCGATACCGTGCCATAGGCATGGTTCAAACCAGCTTGACACGCTGCCGGGAGGTATGGAGGGCGAAGCCCTCCATAAAAAGACCCAGCCCAGCCCCGGTGCCGCCAGCGTATCAAAGCGGCGCAGCCGAAATTGAACCATGCCACAGACAGAGGAACTGCCATCGGGAGGTTTGGAGGGCGAAGCCCTCCATAAAAAGACCCAGCCTAGCCCCGGTGCCGCCAGCGTATCAAAGCGGCGCAGCCGAAATTGAACCATGCCACAGACAGAGGAACTGCCATGGACCAACAAGGTGTTGTAGGAGAGGGTAGCGTACCAGAGCAATCAGCGCCCCCACTCTACATCGTCTCCGGAGGTGAGGGGGTCGTCGGTTCTGAGGTAGCCCGCCTGGTGCTCAGCCAGTTCGACAACGTTCGTGTACCGGTGATTGTCATACCAAACGTGCAAGATGGCGACCAGATCAGCGCGGTCATTGCCCAGGCTGAGCAGACCAATGGAACGATCCTGCATACCCTGATGGAGTCGAGTTTGCGCCGTGACTTGGTGCGTAAGGCGCGGGCCAGCCATGTGGCGGAGATCGACCTGGTTGGTGCGGTCCTCGCACGGGTGGCAACGGTCGTGGGCAAAGAGCCGCTGGGTGTATCAGGGCTCTACCGCGCACGTCGATCGGCCTACTTTGACCGTCTTGAGGCCATCGAGTTCTCGATTCAGCACGATGATGGCGCACATACTGACGACCTCGAGGATGCAGAGATCGTGCTGGTAGGCATCTCGCGGGTGGGAAAAACCCCTCTTAGTATGTATCTGGCCGTTCTTGGCTGGAAAGTAGCCAACATTCCGCTCGTAAAAGAGGTTGCACCACCCGAGAAACTCTTTGCGATTGATCGGCGGCGCGTTATCGGCCTGGTTGTTGAAGCGGAGCAGATCGCGGCCCGTCGCCGCCACCGCCAGCGGCGTAGCGGGATGGCCTTTGGCAGCCGCTACTTCAACGCCGAGAGCACTGAGGATGAGATTGAGTGGGCCCGACGCCTCTTCCGTCAGCATGGTTGGGCTAGCTTGAACCTCACCGATAAGTCGATTGAGGAGAGTGCCGACGAGATCATTGCCCTGATCGCACGCTGGTTCAAGCACGACAACCATGGGTTAGGTTAAAATTGGTGGTACGCCAGATACGTAATCTCAGCGCGATACAGATTGGCAAGTTGGTAGGTCGAGTGGCCAGGCAACTCCGTCTGAGCGGTGGTACCAGCATGCCCGGTGCACTGGCGCGCCGACTGGCCCCTTCTATCCTGAGTGACCTGAGCGCTACCTTACCCCAAGGGGTCATCCTGCTCGCTGGCACCAACGGGAAAACAACCACTAGCCACATGCTGGCGGATATCCTGCGGATGAGCGGTGAGCGGGTGGTGCACAACCGTGCTGGTGCCAACCTCATCGCGGGCCTGACGACAACGATCCTGAGTGATACTGATTGGCGGGGGCGGCCCCGTTCTGCGATTGGCCTCTTCGAGACGGATGAGGCCGCTCTGCCTCAGGCGATCGCTGAAACGCGCCCTCGCTTGGTGCTCATACACAACCTCTTCCGCGATCAACTCGACCGTTATGGAGAGATTGACACGATCGCCAATGCCTGGCGTACCGCTCTGCTGCGCCTGCCAACTACCGCAACGCTCCTGCTCAATGCTGATGACCCAGCGGTAGCGGATCTCGGTCGTGGGATGAGCGCTCAGGTGAGCTACTACGGGCTCGATGACGCCCGTCACGCCACTGGTGCGGCCAGCCATCTTGCCGACTCACCCTTTTGCCGACGCTGCGGGAGACGTTACGTCTATCAGCTCGTTTTCTATGCCCATATCGGACACTACGCCTGTCCCGCCTGTGGCCACGCTCGTCCGACACCAAGCCTGCGTCTGCACCGAATCGAACTGCACGGTGCCGCAGGGAGCCACCTTGAGCTCGACTACCCCGGCGGTTCAATGGAACTTGAACTACCCCTACCTGGCCTTTACAATGCGGCGAATGCCACCGCAGCGATTGCCGCTGCCCTGGCCCTCGGCTTAAACCCCAACCATGCTCGCAGCGCCCTCGAGCAGTTCAGTGCCGCTTTTGGGCGGATCGAGCGTGTGGATGCGGGCGGTAGCGCCCTGCTGATCGCCCTGATCAAAAACCCTGTTGGGGCGAGTGAGACGGTGCGCATGCTGACTAGCAACGCACAATCCAATCTCCATCTCCTCATTGCCATCAACGATCGCTTTGCCGACGGAACTGACGTCTCATGGCTCTGGGATGCCGATTTTGAGCTGCTTGCTGGGAAAATTGCTCGGGTTGAGGTCACTGGTGCACGTGCTGAAGACATGGCGGTACGCCTCAAGTACGCGGGTGTCGATCCAGCACTGATCAGCGTGACTCCCCAGGTAGCAGAGGCGCTCAACCAAGCCCGCACTGCGCTCCCCTCTGGGGCAACCCTCTTTACGCTCCCCACCTATACCGCGATGCTTGAACTCCGCGAACTCCTGGCCCAGCGTGGCTGGGTACAGCCCTTCTGGAAGAGTGTCTGATGGGCGGTATGGGGGGATGGCTCCTCATGTCATAAGGAGAGTTTTGATGCTTCACGTTGCCGAAGAAGTGGCGACGGCCCTCGAGGAGGGTCGTCCGGTTGTTGCTCTGGAGAGTACCCTGATCAGTCATGGGCTCCCCTACCCCGAGAATCTGGAAGTTGCTCATGCTCTTGAGCAGGAGGTACGTAGCTCAGGTGCGGTGCCAGCAACTATTGGGTTAGTTGCTGGACGACCCACGGTGGGCCTCTCGGCCCAGGAGATTGAGCGGTTTGCCAATGGGACCACCCATGTACGCAAACTCTCACGCCGCGACATTGCAGTCGCGGTGGCACAGGGTGCCGATGGTGCAACGACGGTCGCTGCCACCGCTGCTCTGGCGGCTGCGGCCGGCGTGAGTATCTTCGCCACCGGTGGTATTGGTGGCGTGCACCGTGGTGCCGAGCGTAGTTGGGATGTCTCGGCTGACCTTGTGGAGTTGGCACGTACCCCAGTCCTCACCGTCTGCGCTGGTGCGAAGGCCATCCTTGATCTGCCGGCGACCCTCGAGTATCTCGAAACGCTTGGTGTACCAGTGGTCGGTATGGGCTGCGATGAGTTTCCGGCCTTTTACAGCGTGAATAGCGGCTTACGCCTCGAGACCCGGGTTGATAGCCCGGACGAGGTGGCCCGCATCTGGGCTGCACAACGCTCACTTACCGCGCTCGCAACCCCTGGTGGGCTCCTCCTCTGTGTACCACCTCCCGCTGAGGTGGCACTACCACGTGACTTAGTTGAAGCGGCGATTGGCCGTGCCCTGGCCAGCGCTGTGCTCAACGGTGTGCGCGGACCCGCAGTAACTCCTTTCCTCCTTGCTGCAATGGCGAGTGAGACTCACGGTGAAAGTATTGGCACGAATATTGCGCTGCTGCGCCAGAATGCACGTGTGGCGGGTACGGTAGCGGTTGCCTTGACGCGATACCACTGATCGTACAGGGTGAGTTTTTGAAAGGTAATTCCTTCCATCGTTGATTTCGAACTACTTGACAAGTTGTAGTATCACAACTATACTCGTCATCATGGATATAGAAAGTTGAGTGCTTTCGGATCTTAGGTATGCTGCAGTTCAGGCTACGCCGACGTAGCTCTCTAGTGATACTGGAGTATGCCTAGGGTTCTTGGTGGAGGTTGGTGCTCTCCACGTCCCCCGCACGTTTATCAAACTTGCTGAGCCATGCCCACGACGCAGTGCCCCTTCTCTTTCTCTGTGAGAAGGGGCGCTCTGTTATCCCCTTCTGAGGCCGGACAGAGTAGCTAGGAGCTTCGAATCATGCTCAAACAGCGATCTCCCCTCTGGGAACTGGCCGACCCACACCCCCTGGAGGAGCAGCATTCTGAGACGGAGCCCATGAACGAGCTCGCTGAGCTCCTGCATTCCCACGAACCCAGTCTCGATACCATTCAGCACTACCTGCATGAGATTGGTCGAGTTGCGCTCCTCACCTCTCGTGAGGAGGTTGAGCTCGCTGAGCGGATTGAACGTAGTAATGCCGCTGCCGAGCAGCTCATCCGAACACCTAACCTGAGCTCCAGTCTGCAGGGGGCGCTTGAGCAGGATGTGCGTCTGGGGGATGAGGCGCGTCGTCACCTCATCCAGGCGAATCTCCGGCTCGTGGTGAGTATTGCCAAGAAGTATGTTGGTCGTGGGTTAGCGCTGCTCGATCTCATTCAAGAGGGAAATATTGGCTTGATGCGGGCGGTTGAGAAGTTCGACCACCGTAAGGGTAACCGCTTTAGCACCTATGCAACCTGGTGGATCCGCCAGGCCGTTACGCGGTCTATTGCAGAGCAGGGGCGAACGATTCGTCTGCCGGTACACATGGGTGAGTCGGTGAGTCAGGTGAAGCGTACGACCGAGCGACTGACCCAGTCTCTTGAGCGCCAACCGACTGAAGAAGAGATTGCGATCGCCTTAGGACAGCCGGTTGAGCGTATCCGTCGCATCCTTGAGGCTGCCCGCCACCCCGTTTCACTCGAAGCTCCGGTCGGTGAAGATGGTGATCATACCCTTGGTGATTTCCTGACTGATGACGAACTTCCTTCACCAGTTGAACGGGCTTCATCACAACTTCTCTGTCACGATCTTGCAGCGGCCCTCGGGCACCTGAGCGAGCGTGAGCGTCGGATTATCGATCTCCGCTACGGTCTCCTTGATGGACGCCGCCGAACCCTTGAGGAGATTGGGCGTGCGCTCGGCATGACTCGGGAGCGGGCGCGTCAGATTGAGGCTGATGCTTTGCGCCGTTTGCGTAGCCCCGATATTGGGCAACATCTGCGCGACTATCTGGATTAGGTGTGGTTTCAGTGTTGCCTGCGCCAGCTTGACGCCGCTGGCGCCACCAGCGCTGGGTTCGTTGTTTTTGTGGAGGGCTTCGCCCACCACACCGCCCCGGAGGCCGAGTTCAGGTTCGGCTGCGCC
>CAIWUD010000626.1 GCA_903915775.1 uncultured Chloroflexota bacterium
GGCGCAGCCCTCCGCAAAAGACCTACCCTCGTTCTTGACCCGCTTGCGGGAGGCGTGGAGGGCGCAGCCCTCCGCAAAAGACCTACCCTCGTTCTTGACCCGCTTGCGGGAGGCGTGGAGGGCGCAGCCCACCACAAAAACAACCAACCCAGCCCTGGTGCCGCCAGCGGGTCAAGCCGGCGCAGCCGAAACTGAAGCATGCCTATGGCATCGTTACCATGAAACTGGCCCCAGCGCTGCGCCCAAAGACCTCGGGGGCGTAGGTGCGCATCGCCGTTGCGGGAAGGGCCTGAAAAGTGCCAGCGGTTGTTGCCCGTGCCAGGTAGCTGTAGACGTAGGTGCCGCGTGGAAGGTTGGTGGCGAAGAGCGCCACACGATTATCGCGCACCTCTGTCCGTCCAAAATACCACCAACGCTCCTGACGTGCCTCCTGCTCTAGCGTGGGATCTGCTGCTACGGCACTGCTCGTCTTGAGGCTGCTATCGACGGCCTCGAGGCCCGCTGGGAGCATGTCTTCGACCATGAAGTAGGGCATGTCTTCCGGAAGGTTGATGGTGAGCCGTACCTGCACTAGGTCGCCGAGTGCGGCCTCGTTCGTGCGCTGGCCGGTGGGGTTTAGGGTTACGGGATCAATGAGGGCATACTCGCGCTCTACGCGAACACCTCGGTCAAGGGCTTCCACCGTCGCGGCATCCTGGTAGCGTTGCATACGTAGGGTGTAGTAGAGCCGTCCCTGACCACTCTCTCCAGCCGCAGCTTGACGCTGCAAGCTCAGTGCTGTCGTGTTGCCCTGGGGCAGGTTGGCCAGGCTTACGCTCAGGCTGAGTGGGGCCGCCAGGTCGGCGGCACGCCCTTCGCTGAGGGTCTCGTCGCCGAGGGTCACCCGGTAACGGTAGTCGGGGCGCAACTCACCGCTCTGGGCGAGATACTCGGCAAGGGCGAGCATGCTCGTTGCGCTCTCCTGGGTGGTACGCCAGTGACCACCCTCACGCAGGCCCATCAGGTAGCGCACTGCGTTTGGAATGAGGGTCGTTGTCGGCTCGGCGCGCACGAGGGCCTGTAGCACCAGGGCTGTGGTGCGGGTATTACTGCTCATGGTGGCGTAGTCGGGGCGTACCTCCTCCCAGTGGGCATCGGTGGGCCGCATGATCGCGCTTGCGCTGAGGTCGCCTACGAGGGCCGCTACCCGCTCATCGTCGCCCATGCGCTCTAAGGCCATCAGGAGGTAGGCCCGTCCGTAGCGATCGAGCTGGGTCTGCTGTTCGAAGAGCGCCACCGTGCGCCCACGATCAGCCTGCTCGAGCTCGCTCAGGACGAAGAGGATGTAGGCGCGTACGTTGAGCTGGCTGCTGATGGAGCCCTCCTGACTCTGTTGGTTGAGCTTGCTCGTGAGGTAGTCGAGGCCACGCTGTAGCGCAACCTGGTCGACACCGTAGCCCGCCTTGACCGCCTCGCCAAGGCCTTGAATCACGTAGGCGGTGAGGTAGGGGTCGCTCGGGTCGCCGGCCCACCAGCCCCAGCCACCGTCCAGGTTCTGGGCAAGGTAGAGGCTCTGCAGTCCGGCGGTGAGGTTGCGCTCCAGGCTCGCCCGCAGTTCCGGGTCATCCTCACCAAGTTGCTTGAGCAGCCTGTAGGTGACAGCGTTGGGGAGAAAGCTGCTGACGGTCTGCTCGACGCAGGCGTAGGGGAAGCTCTCCAGGTAGTCGAGGCCGCCACGGAGACCGGCGGCGAGGGAGGAGGTGAGTTCCAGGACGATCTCCCCCTCAGCCCCGGCTGGCGCACCCAGGGTCTCTACCACCTGGTCAAGCACCTGACCAGCAGTGGCGCTCGTCTCGGGGGTAGTGAAGCGCTGGATGGTCAGAGGGATCTCTAGCGCGTCCTCGAGCCCATCACCGTTGACGCGCAGGCGCAGCCGGGTCGGCGTGCTCCCCACTGCCTCAGCACGCCAGCGTACGATCACCTGGCTGTTCGCCTCAACACGTAGCTGCTGGGTGGCACTATCATCGAGGCGGAGGGCCGGGGCTTCACCCTCACCAGTGATGAGCTCGAGGGTGACCTGAGCATCAATCGCCCGTGCCGTCTGATTTTGCACCACAGCCCCAAGCATCGGTTGATCGCCGACGGTAAGGAAGCGCGGTAGGGCAGGGCGCACCAGCAGGGGCCGGGTTGCTACTAACTCGCTCGTCCCCTGCCCGACGAGGGTCTCCCTGGTGACGGCGCGGGCACGCATCTGCCAGGTGGTCAGGCTGTCGGGGAGGTCGAGGGTGATGCTGGCCTGCCCATCACTACCGGTTACGAGGCTCGGGTTCCAGTAGGCCGTATCGGGAAAGTCGCGGCGGGGAGCACTAGCAAGGTCGGCACCGCCGCCGCCCCCCTTGCTATCCGCCTGCAGGGCGAGTACGACTCGATCGGCAAGGAGGGTGATCGATTGCGCCGTGAGCACCCCGAGAGGGCGTCGCTGGTAGAAGGCTTGCTCCAGGCTCGGGTTCATGTCAGCGGCCAGGCTGAGCACCGCCTTGTCGACCAGGGCAAGATCGACCTCAGCAGGCACCCCCTTCCCCGTATAGTCGGTTGTCGTAACCGTATACGTGACGCGATCACGGGGCCCCGCCTGGGCGCGATCAGTGCTAACGGCGACGGTGAGCTGCTGCTGCTCATTCGATACGGGTAGGTTGATCAGGCCCACACGCAGGTCTGGAGCACTAGGCGCAACACCGGAGCTCCCGGCAGGGGTGATCAGCACAACGGAGACGTAGACGTTGGGTGCGTAGGCGGCGCTGATCGGTACCTCGAGGAGCTCACTACTCCCAGCTAGCGTGATCGTACGATGCTCAAGCACCTCACCACGTTCAATCGTGACCAGGGCACTGCTACCGCGATAGGGTGCAGGGATGAGAATACGGGCGGTATCGCCCGGTGTGTAGCTCGTCCGATCGGCGATGAGATCAACGCGGTTCGAGCTGTTCACGCCCCAGAAGACCTCACCACCGTAGGCCCAGGTGAAGGCGCTCGCCCTCACCTCACGCCCAGCCGCATCCTTGCCCGTGACCCCGATGCGGTAGGATCCACCCTGGGTGGGGGTAAAGCTCACACTGGTGCGCCCCGTGGCATCCGTGCGGGCGGGAATGCTCTGGAGTAGCGTATCGGTGAAGGCCGAGGTGAAGTAGAAGCGCCCATCAGGACCCTGCTCGCGCACGCTATACCATTCGCGGCTGTAGATACCAACCTCCAGGTCGCGGTCGGCGACCGGTTGCCCCTGTGGGTCGAGGGTGATCAGGGCCATCGACTGGGGCTTCCCGATCTCCGCCACATAGCCTTCGGGTCGTACCCCGATGTAGAAGGCCCCGGCGTGGAGGCGCAGGTTAGCCTGTGCAGCGATCACCTGGCCATCAATATCGGTCACCTCCATGTCGAGGGTGAGGGTACGGCTGCTCCGGCTCTTCCCCAACTCGGCGGGGAGGCGTACCACCAGGCGTCCCTGGCTATCAGTCACCCCCTCACCATCAGCAACGAGCTCATCGCCAGCGAAGCGCGATTCTTCAAACCAGCGGTACGCTTCGTAGGCGTCGTCGAGATCTTGGAACATGTAGCCGGGGGCAACATCGGCGCTGAAGTAGAAGGGCGCACTCAGTAGACGCCAACGCACCGGCGCATCGCTCAGCACACCCCCGGCGAAGTAGCGCGCCTCTAGAGTTGCCTCAAGCTGTTCGCCCGGGAGGAGATCCTCACGGCTCGGCGTCACCGACAGTTCGAAGACCGGCTTACGATACTCGGCAACGCTAAAGTTACCATAGACGGTTCCGCTGGCTTCAGCACCATCAAGGTGCGCCAGGAGGTTGTAGTAGCCGGTCAGCGCGCTGTTCGCCAGTGGGAGATCCATAGCGAAGCTGCCAAAGTCACTCAGGGCCAGCGTCGAGGAGAAGACCATGGTGCCGTTCGGATCACTGATCTGCAGGGCAACCCGGCTACCCGGCGCAGGGAGGTTGTAGCGGGCATCGTCATCGAGACGTACGATACCCCGTACGTGAACCGTATCACCGGGACGGTAGAGCGGGCGATCGGTGTTGAGGCTGCCCACCAGTGGTGGCTGTTCGAGATTCATCGGCAGCGAGAAGCTCCAGGCATCGATCCCGTCGCTCCAGTTGCTTCCGCCCATCGTGAACATTGGCCCAGCGGGCGACCAGATGAAGAGGGGGGAGTAGACGCTCCGCTCCGCCGAGCTGGGAAAGGCAGTGTTGAGCACCCCGTCAGCAGCGGTACGCCCAAGATCGGTTACGCCTTCGAGCTCACTGCGCTCATAGTTGTAGACCGCCCCCTGCAGCATCAGGTCACGGACGGGCTGCCCATCGGCAAGATCAACGGCCCAGACGAAGAGGCGGTTCGCACTACGCTTGATCGTGAGCGTGTAGGGGCTGACGATCATCAACTGGCGTTCAGTCAGACCTGCACCACGAATTTCGATCACGTAGGCGCCAGGCGCGAGATCACCAGCCGCGAGGAGGCTCAGCTCAGTCCGGTTGCGGCCACCCTCCGGGCGCACCTCGGCACTTGCCACAAGCGTAGCTGGGTCAAGCTCACGTCCCCGCCAGCGCTCATCATCTTGGCTGGCAGCGATCCAGGTGGGGAGTTCGGCCTGCGCCAACTGGTAGATAGCGAAGTTGACCTGCGGAACGTTGATCGTCTGAACAGGTACGCGCACCGTGGTATAGCTGCTGTAGACGGCAATACGCTGCCCAGCGGCCAGGTAGAGCATCGGATCAAGGGGTGCGGTCGTGAAGCTGAACGTTGTCTCCTGGCCAATCGTTGCACCGTACGGGTCGCGTGCTGTGGGGGCGATCGTTACCTGGTAGCGTGTTTCGGGGACGAGATCGGTGTAGAGGTAGATCTCATTCTCGTTCGTGCTGGTGTAGATGGCGGTCGTCTCCGGTTCGATCGTCAGACTTGCTTCAAGTGTGCTCCAATCTAGGGGGGCACTGAAGGTGAGGACGATCGGCTCGCCGGTGAGGACCAACTGGCTAGCATCGGCGGGTCGGGAGGAGATAAAGCTCGGGAGGGGGGCAACCTGGAAGGTTGCCTTATAGGCGCGTGAGAGGGGAACGCCGTTAGTGGCACGGGCGGCACTGCTCACCTCGAGCGTGTAGGTGGCACCGCGCTCGAGGGGTGCAGCTGGCGTGAAGGTGACCGCAAAGCCAGAGACGTACGGATCTTCATCTACCGGTGCATCGCTACGGAAGAGCCTAACCGGATCTGGTGCGAGCACCAGGTTGCCAGGTAGCCTTGTACCATCAGCGGCGCGGAGGCTCAGGGCGGTGCGTAGGCTCTCCAGATCCATCGACTGGTTGAAGACCACCGTGAGGGGCAGCGTGGGTCCGGCAAAACGATCACCATTGGCTGGTAGCGAACCGTAGACCTGGGGCGTCAGCGTGGTGAAACGCCAACTGTAGGGTTGGCGCAATTGGCCACCAGTCTGATCCCGCAGCCCAGCAGCAATGGAGAGCGTATAGCTTGTAGCAGGATCAAGGGCTACTGTTGGCGAGAAGACAAACGTACGCGTATCGAGCCAGCGCCCCTCGCCCTGCAGGGGCGGATCGATCGTCACTAGCTGGGGTAGCTCGGCTTGCTGCGTAGGTGTCGTGATGGCAACTACCGGATGGTTGAAGACCACCGCGATCTGACGGGTCGTCGTTGGCACTTCTGTTGCATCGGGCGGCGGTATGACCTCATCCACACGCAGATCACCCATCACCGTGAAGCTCCAGGTGAGCGGCTCGCTGTTGATGGCGGCACCGCTGATTGCCTGCACACCAGGGGCGATCTTCGCCTCGTAGCGCACACCCCGGGCCAAGGGTGTCGTTGGCTGGAAGGAGAAGGTGCCCTCCCCACTACGGATGGTGCCCGCTACGGCCACACGCTCACCAACTGCCGTGAGGGTGAAGCGCTCAGCGAGTGAAGCACCATCCACATCACGGGCCAGGCGCAGCTCAATCGCACTCTCCGCGGCTACATCAACCTGCGTATCGTAGGGCCGTGTACCCGCTAGAACCGTGGCACCGGTACGAAAGCTCCAGCTGAAGGGCTGTGCCAACGCCGCCGAACCATCAGCCGCCAGCTCTTTCGGGATGGTGAGCGTGTAACTTGTTGCTGCACTCCAGCCATTCGTTGGCGCAAAGCTGAAGCGCGTTGGGCTGAGCCAGCGCCCCACACCGGGGGTGGGCGGATCACTGAGCAGCGGTTGTGGTAACTGCTCGGCCAGTCGTGGATCATCCGCGGCTGCCTGCACCTGTTCGACGCTCACTACTGGTGCGCTAAACTCCACACTCAGCGGTGCATTGGCCGCCAGTCCATCAGCACCGTCCCCGGGGGTGACCGCACTGATGGCGACGTAAGGCAGGGTGGCGAAGCTGAGTTGTACCGGGGCGGCCATAGAGCGACCAAGGAGGTTGCGGATCGAACCATCGATACTCAGGGTATAGTTCGCGCCATAGCTGAAGCTCTCCCGCGGGCGTAGGGTGATCACCGAGCCCTGAGTGCTGATCTCGAAGTCCAGAGCTGGCTCGATGCGCACTGCACCCTGGAGGGAAGCCCCTTGTAGAGGCTGGTCAAACTCCAGGCGCAGTTCGCTACGAGGGTTGAGGTTGTCTGCGCCATTGATAGGCGTACTCCTCAGGAGTTGTGGGCCGCGTAGCAACAGCGGCACGCTGTAGGCCCCAATACCGAGGACGAGGCCAAGAGCGAGGAGGATCAGGCCTCCTCGCGGATTGAGTAGTTGGCGCAGCCGACTCATAGATCCTCGCCTTTCGCTATCTGAACAGCTCATGGGGTGTTGTGCGGTACATCTGCAGAACGCTCGACCATGAATCTGACGTCTGGGCTACGGTTAAAGTTCCCGTCGCGATCGTGCAACTCAACCCAGGCCACATGCTCACCGGGACGGAGTTGCCAGAAGGCGTGGTAGGGTGGGCTATCCAGTTGTGCGATAGTAGTGCCATCGACCAGAATGCGCAGTTGGGTCACGGTATCACTGGCTTGAGCCTCCAGGAGGATCTGCTGGCGTTCCAGGGGGAGGCCTGGCGCAATCTGGAACCGCGCACCATCGCCGGGTGTAACCAGGAGTGGCGTAGCCGTCGCCTGCGGGGTGGGCAGCGCAACCGGCCTACTCGGAGCCATGCTACCAGCGGTCAGTGGTGGACATGGTGTGCGCGGCGGACTAGGGAGCCGCTGCGTGGCAGCCCAGGCCGCAGCATCAGGAGGAGGCAGGTAGAAACTCCGCACAACGCTACGTGCAGCGGGGTAGTCTGGTGGGGCCAGGCAGTTGAGCACCGGATCGAGGCGGACACGTACGTGGCTGTTGTCAGCACGCTCAGGGGCTGTCCTGACGATGAAATATTCCCTGCGCGTCGCTGGGCAGGCCGGGGCAGGCAGGAGCCCACTCGCAGCACAGACGGTCAACTCCACGATACCCGCGGGTTGAGCGAATGAGCGTACGGGTAGGTTGCGATGCGCGGCAAGCATCACCTCGTGCCAGAGCGGAGCGGCCCCGGTGATGCCACTGACCCCGCGCATCGGACTTCCATCAGGATTACCGACCCAGACCCCAACGACGCGGTCGGGGCTGTAGCCGATCGTCCAGTTGTCGCGCCAATCACTCGTGGTACCGGTCTTCACCGCGGCTGGGCGATCGAGGGTGAGTGGCGAGGTGGCCCCGAAAGCGCGCATGCGTGCGTAGGGATCGGCGAGGATCATGTTGATCAGGTAGGCTACCTGGGGCGAGAGGGCTGCCCTCCGTGGTTGTGTCCCCAGGCTGCCAACGGGCAATGGATGCCCCGCGGCGTCAGCGATGCCCATGACCGCGTAGGGATAGACACGCTCACCACCATTCGCAAAGGCTGCGTAGGCTGCCGTCAACTCGAGCGGGGTAACCTCACCACTACCGAGGGTCAGGGCGAGACCGTAGCGCGCAGCATCGCTACCGAGCGAGTTGATGCCTAGCTGTGCGGCGAGATCGAGCAGCGCGGGTAGGCCAACGTAGTCGAGGGTCCGTACAGCCGCAACGTTTGAGGAGGTGGCTAGGGCCTCACGCAGACTGAGTGGTCCATGGAAGGTGCGATCGTAGTTCTCGGGGGTGTAGGGGCGGCCATCACCGCCAGTGAACGAGCCTGGTACATCGAGGATGATGGTTGCAGCTGTCCAGCCCTTGCTCAGGGCAAGGGCATAGGTAAGGGGCTTGATTGCCGATCCAGGTTGGCGGAGGGCCAGGGCAGCGTTAACTTGACCCTGAGCACTCCGATTGGCAAAATCTGGACTACCAACCATGGTGAGGATTGCGCCATCAGTCGGGTCGAGGATCACCACCGCACCACCCTGGATATGGTAGCCCGGGGTGTCGCCCCGTGGTCGGTTGAGATCAGCGAGCCGTCGACGTACAGCGATCTGCGTCGCCTCTTGCAGTTCGAGATCGAGCGTTGTCGTGACGGTGAGGCCCCCGCGGAGCATGGCGTCGGGGCCAAACTCGGCGCTAAGCTCAGCGAGCAGATAGGTCACGGCGTGTGGGGCCAGCATCGTGGGGGCCGCCCCGGCCAGTTGGAGTGGCTCATCGGCGGCTCGTGTGGCCTGCTCAGCGTCGATCATCCCGGCA
>CAIWUD010000627.1 GCA_903915775.1 uncultured Chloroflexota bacterium
CGGATGCGTGAGACGATGCGCGTGGCGAGGAGCGAGTGGCCACCGAGGGCGAAGAAGTTCGCCTGCGTACCCACCTGGGAAACGCCGAGCACCTGCTGCCAGATCGCAGCGAGTAGAGCCTCGCTTGCCGTACGCGGAGCATCGTCCGCAGCCACCATCGTGATGGTAGGAGCAGGAAGCGCCCTGCGATCTACCTTGCCGTTAGGCGTCAGTGGCAGCGCATCGAGCAGCACGAAGGCACTCGGCACCATGTAGTCCGGTAGTCGCGCCTGGAGGTGGCTGCGTAGCTCAGCTACCAGCTGTTCCTCATCCCCAAACCCTACCCCCTGAACCCTAAACCCTTGGCCTACCACGTAGGCCACGAGGCGCTGCTCACCAGGCATATCCTCACGGGCGACAACGACCGCCTCTTGCACTGCGACGTGGCTGCTGAGGATACTCTCGATCTCTCCAAGCTCGATACGGAAACCGCGCAGCTTCACCTGCTGATCGATGCGTCCCAGATACTCCAGGTTGCCATCGGGCAGCCAACGGGCCAGGTCGCCCGTCCGGTAGAGCCGTCCTGCCCCAAAGGGGTTCGTAGTGAACTTCTCGGCAGTCAGTTCGGGGCGATTCAGGTAGCCCCGTCCAACCTGTACCCCGCCGATGTACAACTCACCCGCCACGCCCACCGGTACTGGCTGTAGCTGTACATCCAGCACGTACGCCTGCGTGTTCGCCACCGGGCGTCCAATCGGAACCACCCCCGATGTACCGTTCGCCTGCGCTGCCCACGCAGTGACGTAGATCGTCGTCTCGGTTGGCCCGTACCAGTTGTGCAGCTGTGCCGTCGGATGGGCCTGCATCCGCTGCAGGAGTTGCAGTGGTAACGCCTCACCAGCGGCAAGCACCCGTCGGAGTGAACGGCACTCCACGAATGCCGGAAGCTCCACCAGCAACTGCAAGAGCGTGGGTACGAGGTGCAGCGTGGTAATCTGGTGCCGCAGCAGCATCGCAGCGAGGTAGTCGCGATCACGCTGACCATCCGGACGGGTGAGGATGAGCCGAGCTCCGTGGAGCAGGGGCCAGAGGAGTTCGGCGGTAGCAACATCGAAGCTGAAGGTGGTGGTCTGGAGGGTGGCATCCTGATCGGTCAGGCCATGGACAGACTGAAGTATAGTAAGAACGTTCTGCAGACCCGCGTGGTGGTTGAGCACCCCCTTGGGCTTGCCGGTCGATCCCGAGGTGTAGATGACGTAGGCGAGGTGATCGGGCTGCACCCTGCTCACCGGGTTGGTCGTCGGCTGTGCAGCAATCGTTGGCCAGTCGGCATCCAGGCAGATGACCTGGGCACCGGTAGCGGGCAGTGCAGCCCGTAGGTGCGCCTGGGTGAGGAGTACGGGCACGGCAGCATCCGCGAGCATGAAGGCGAGGCGCTCCTGGGGGTAGCTCGGGTCGAGCGGGACATACGCCCCACCCGCCTTGAGGATGCCTAAGAGCCCCACCACCATCTCCAGCGAGCGCTCCACACAGAGGCCCACCAGCACCTCCGGGCCGACACCCAGCGCCTGTAGCTGGTGCGCCACTTGGTTCGCCCGGCTATTCAGCTCCGCGTAGCTCAGCTGCTGCTCTTTAAAGATGACCGCGACTGCATCAGGAGTACGCGCTACCTGGGCTTCGAAGAGCTCATGGATGCATCCCTGCGGGTAGTCCACTGCGGTGTCGTTCCAGGTGATGAGCAACTGCTCTCGCTCCGCCGCCGTGAGCATGGGGAGCGTGGCGACCGACTGTGTGGGATCGGCCACGATCCCTGCCAGCAGCGTCTGGAGGTGGCCCGCCATGCGCACGATCGTCGCCGCGTCGAAGAGATCGGTGTTGTACTCCAGGGCCGCCACCGTCGCCTCGCGCTCCTCCACCACGCTGAGGGTCAGGTCGAACTTGGCGATGGGGTAGTCCGCTTCCCACAACTCGATGGCGACCCCCGGCAGTTGCAAGGGCGTCTCGCTCGCCTGGAGCAGGTTGAACATGACCTGGAAGATCGGGCTGTGGCTCAGGTTACGGCTTGGCTGCAGTGCCTCCACCACCTGCTCGAAGGGCACATCCTGGTGGCGCTGCACCTCCAACACCGTTTGGCGCACCTGGGCC
>CAIWUD010000628.1 GCA_903915775.1 uncultured Chloroflexota bacterium
AGCCCTCCAATCCCCTCTCCCTCACGGGAGGCGTGGAGGGCGCAGCCCTCCACAAAAAGACCCAACCCAGCCCTGGTGGCGCCAGAGTGTCAATTCGGCGCAGCCGAAATTGAACCATGCCCTAACCGAACGTACTCTGTCCAGCGGGCGGCTCTCCGCGCAGCACTGCTTCGATCAACGCCCTGATCTGTGGTGCAGCCGGTGGACAACCCGGTAAATAGAGATCGACCGGTATCGTGGCATGGAGTGGCACAACCCGGTCCAGCAGGATCGGAACAATGCCCGGCTCATCGGGCATCACCCCGCGCGGGCCACCATGGGTTATGTAGACCTGCTGCAGCACGCTTGCCGCCGACCCAAGGGGGTTACGCATCGCGGTCACGTTCCCCGTCACGGCACAGTCACCTAGGGCCACGACTACTCTACTCCGCTGCCGCACCAGTCGAGCCAGTTCACGATGCTCCTCGTTGGCTACTGCCCCCTCAACGAGCGCCAGATCGACACCTTCGGGGTAACGCTTGATATCGGCGATCGGGCTGTAGACCAGATCGGCAACTGTGGCTAAGGTCATCAGCCACTCATCCATATCGAGAAGCGACATGTGGCATCCTGAACAGCCACCTAGCCAGACGGTCGCCAGTCGTAGACGTTGCATAGCTTCTCCCATCACACTCACTGACGCTCGCCGCGAGCAGCGACGATCCGCGCAATGACCCCCGGGTCACGCTCTACCTCCGCCACACTGCTGCCGCGTGGAAAGATCGCGCCGGTTGGACAGGCCTGGAGACACTTGCCACAGGAGGTACAACTCTCTGCCTGGCCCCAGGGCACGTTCATGTCGCTGATTAGGCGGATGTTGATACCGCGACCGGCAACATCCCAGGTGTGTACCCCCTCAACCTCGTCACAGACACGTACGCAGCGGGTACAGAGGACACAGCGATTGTGATCGATCCCAAACCGCTGATGACTGACGTCAACATGACAACTGGGCGAGAGGTAGTCGTAGCGTACATGGCTCATGCCCACCTGGAGGGCCAGGTTCTGCAGTTCACAGTGGCCAGAAGCAACGCAAACGGCACAGACGTGGTTCCGCTCGGCAAACAGCAGTTCGACAATCGCACGGCGATACTCGCGCAGCCGTGGTGTATCGGTCTCTACCTGCATGCCCTCGCTGACCTTGGTCAGACAAGCCGGCTGGAGCTTGTTCGACCCGGCGATCTCGACGAGACAGATGCGGCATGCTCCTACTTCAGAGAGGCCTTCCAGGTGGCAGAGCGTCGGGATAGCGATCCCTGCGTCACGTGCCGCGTCAAGGATACTCTCCTCTTCACGGGCGCTTACCAGGGTTCCATTGATACTCAACGTTTTTGCTGACATACGATCCTCAACTCCACCTCAATCATGGCGCTGGATCAGGGCTTCGTACTCATCACGGAAGTAGCGCAAGGTACTGAGCACCGGGTTAGGTGCCGATTGCCCTAGACCACACAGGCTGGTATCACGTACCAGGCTACAGAGTTGGGTGAGGAGATCGAGATCGGCGGGACTGGCTATACCCTGGTGGATACGACTGAGCAGGCGGTGGAGTTGCACCGTACCGACACGGCAAGGGATACACTTGCCGCACGATTCGTCCATGCAGAACTCCATGTAGAAGCGGGCGAGTTCGACCATGTTCGTCGAGGAGTCCATCACCACCATGCCCCCCGAACCCATGATCGATCCTGCTGCCGCTAGCGACTCATAATCGACCGGCGTATCAAAGAGGCTGGCAGGGATACAACCGCCCGATGGGCCTCCGGTCTGCACCGCCTTGACCGGTGAGCCATCGGGAGTGCCACCGCCCATATCTTCGACAATTTCACGTAGGGTCATGCCCATCGGAACTTCAATCAGACCGGTGTGACGGACCTTGCCGGTGAGGGCGAAAACTTTGGTACCCTTGCTGCGCTCCGTACCGATGCTCGCGTACCAATCGGCACCACCGCGCAGAATGGGCACTATGTTGGCCAGAGTCTCAACATTGTTAATCAGGGTAGGACAACCCCAGAGACCACTCTCGGCAGGGTAGGGCGGGCGTGGACGCGGTTGACCACGCTTCCCCTCAATACTCGCGATCAGGGCGGTCTCCTCACCACAGACGAAGGCGCCCGCACCAATACGGATGTCGATCTTGAAGTCGAAGGTGGTGTCAAAGATCTGACTGCCGAGGATACCGAGCCGTCGTGCCTGGTTGATCGCGGTGCGTAAGCGGCTGATCGCTTGCGGATACTCGCCGCGGACGTAGAGGTAGCCCTGATTAGCACCTACGGCATACCCCGCTATACACATCCCCTCAAGCACCAGGTGTGGATCGCTCTCCAGGACGCTACGATCCATAAACGCACCAGGGTCACCCTCGTCGCCGTTGCAGACGACATACTTCTGCTCACCACGGCTCTTGGCGACAGTGCCCCACTTGAGACCAGTGGGGTAACCGGCCCCGCCCCGCCCACGCAGCCCACTCCGCGTGAGCTGTTCGATCACCTCGGCCGGCGTCATGTCGTGGAGGACACGGTAGAGGGTCTGGTAGCCATCGGCGGCAATATACTCTTCAATACGCTCTGGATCAATCCGACCGCCATTCCGCAGCACAACGGGCAACTGGTGGCTGAAGAAGGGGTGGTGCGGATCGCTGCGCTGGACAGTGCATGGAGCACCATCTAGTGCAGCAACCACCTCGCTCGCCTGCTCCGGTCGTACATGCTCGAAGCGTGGGCCGTTCGGCTCAACCACCACCAGTGGCCCGCCGCCACAGAAGCCCATGCAGCCGACACTCACCACCTCAACTTCATCGTCACGCCCACTCGCCTGCACCGCCTGTACGAGTTGACGGTGCAGTTCGGTCGAGCCGATCGCCTGGCAGCCCGATGCCGTGCAGCAGTGAATCCGGATGGGCTTGCGCCGCGATCGCTCGCGATCGGCAATCGCATGTAGCTCACTGATATCCATGAAGGCTCCGTTCGTACCTGTTCACGCTTCTCCCTGGCGGTACCAAGGCCAGGTTGGATTGTTTTGTGGAGGGCTTTGCCCTCCACACCTCCCGTGCGCTAGTCACGCGAACCTGGGATCACGGGCGGCTCGCCCGCGAAGCTACCACGTGGCGCAAAGCGGCGGCACCGGCTTAGCACGCTCACACAGAACGAGCCATGCCCTACACTACGAGCCTTGGTGCAACAACTCGTGGAGCTTGGCCCGGATCCGCTCGGCATCAGCATGGCCGATCACATCGCCATCCAGTACGACGGCTGGGGCAATACCGCAAGCCCCTAGGCAGCGTACAGTCAGGAGCGAGAGCTTGCCGTCAGCACTGGTACTCCCTGCACGTACACCGCGATCCTGCTCCAGTGCAGCTAGAATAGCAGCAGCACCTTTTACATAGCAGGCCGTACCAAGACAGACAGTACACGTATGTTCGCCCGGAGGAGCAAGTGAAAAGAAGTGGTAGAAGGTCGCGACACCATACACACGGCTAGGCGGGATGCGGAGCGCATGGGCAACGGAGGAGAGCAGGTCAGGGGTGAGATAGCCGTAGAGCTCCTGGGCCTTGTGAAGCACCTCGATCAGCGCATCGGGACGATGCTGGTGGCGCTTCATGGTTGCCTCAAGGATCTTGAGGCGGTTGTCACTCGCCGCCGGGGCCTTGGCTCCCCCCATGGGAGCCTGAGGGGTAGAGGTGGCCATAGCAACCCCACTTCGTCAATTCTGACGTCAGCACGCCTCTTATGGTACCATCTAAAGAGCATTCAACCGGAAAGAAGAGTCTACGCTCTGTTGAGCGATCACTACTCGAACCGTGCCGTTAGAAAACGTGGTGTACCGTGCTCCGCATCGCTCATCGCCGCTTCCTCTGCATCCTCCTCCTTGCGCTCCTGCTCCTGCCAGTCGTTCCAGTGGCAGCCCAGGCGTCCGGGGATCTCGGTGTACAGCGCCTGCTGGATGCTCAGCCTGGCCCACTCCGCACCTTCACTGAGGATGGACGGAGTGCCGCCACGATCATCGAGAGTGCCGCCCTCTACTACGGTATGAGTCCCCAGATCCACCTAGCCCTCCTTGAGGCGACGGCAAACTTGCTGAGTGACCCCACTCCCAACCCCCTCACCCTTCGCCAACCCTTCGGCTCAGTTGGCCCCAATGGCTTTGCCGCCCAGATCGACTGGGCCACCCGTGAGCTTCGTGCTGGTCTTGGCCCCTATGATCGTCCACCGACAGTCACCTTTCGTGATGGGACAAGTCTGACCCTCACCCTTGATCAGGCGCCCGAAGGTGTGGCCGTGCAGCGTTTCCTTGCCCACGGACGGAGTGCCGCGCAGTGGCGGGCGGTGGTGGAGCGCTTTGGCCAGGCTTTTGCGCGCTACTTTGCCAACCAACTCACGACGATCACCCCAGCCCCCCCCCCTACGAGTAGCGGTGAGACCGGTTTTCTCCGCCAACCGTGGCCTGCAGGTACCACCGTAGTTCACCTCGCCTACTTCGACCACGCCTACCCAAACGTGGATAGTGGTGAGCCGGGCAATGGCTACGTGGTCAACTACCTTGGTCAGGGTAACGTGCAGTATGACGGCCACGATGGTCACGACTACTACTTTCCCGATGCACCGGTCGGCACCCCTATTCTGGCCGCGGCTGATGGGATCGCCTATGCCCGTACCCACCGTGGGCTCGGCGTAGTCATCGTGCACCCCAATGGCTACGAGACGGTCTACTGGCATCTTAGTGCGTTCGCACCCATCTTTGCTGGCCTGATCGATCGCAGTCAGGGTGTGGCGGTGCGTGCCGGTGAGCTGATTGGTACGAGTGGACGCAGCGGGTTCGTGCAAGGAACACCCCACCTCCACTTTGAAGTACGCTACCACGGACGCCAGGTTGATCCGTATGGCTGGTATGGCTCTGGCCCTACCCCATGTGCAAACTACGCTGGCTGTCTCGCTACACCCTGGCTCTGGCATGCTGCACTGGTCGGCAGCTACGACTTTACCCCCCCTGATGTCCGTGGCATGCAGACGGCCACGCCACCCCTGGGCAGTATGAGTGTCAATCCACCGGACGATCTGCTCTTTGCAGCCGATCTCAACGGTCATGCGTTGCAGCAGGTGGGGCGTGGTTTTCCCACCTTTCACGGACAGCTGCGCTTCAGCCCAGGAGTCACTACTGGTCAGGCGCTACTCCTCGACGCTGCCGCTGTCACCTACCCACTGGCAGGGAACCTGCATGTAGCAACTGGCACGATCAGCTTGTGGGCCAACCTACCGGAACGCTACCCAACAGGGCCCATTCCACGCCACTACCTGATTGCCGCCAGCGCCAGACCCGATGATGGCCCAGACTATCGGGGCACCCTGGCCCTACGCCGCGATACGGTCGGCCCCGGAGAGCAGCCAGCCTGGGTCTTCTGGACGAGTGGCGAAGAGGTGGGAAGTCAGCATCTCCTCAGCGCACCCGACACGCTCGAGCCAGGATGGCACCATCTTGCGATCAGTTGGGATGGTGCGACTGGACGGAAGGCGCTCTACCTCGATGGTCGCCTGGTTGCCACTGCGACCGGGGTCAGCCTGCCGAAGGATCTTGGTGACGTGCTCCAGATCGGGCGTTTCACCTATGGTGGTAGTTCGAGTGGTTCGAGTCTCAGTCGACTACGGATCTACAATCGCCCCCTGAGTGATCGAGAGGTAGCAGATCTGGCTGAGGAGCGCGCACTACCCAACCCAGGTCGTGACGAGATCCGGGAGCGTACGATACGGATTGATACCAATGCGCTTGCAGCACGGGGTGGCATTGTTGCCGTACAACTTGGCATCAACGGCAACTTTGAGGCACCACAGCCCTACTACGACGCCTACTACTGGACGCTACCAGAAGCAGCGGGTATGTACGAACTGGCGGTGCGCTATACCGATCGTGAGGGCAATACCACCACGATCACCCGCCTGCTTCAACTCGCATACACCACACGCGTCTACCTACCGCTAGTCAAGTAGGTAACTCTCAGTGCGTGCGCATGTCTCGCCTGTGAGGCTACTACTCAGCGCGAGGGGAATCTACGTAGAATAGGCTTAGGTGTGCCCTACTCGAGGTAGCCGTGCAGGCGTGTCCCGACGCTCGGATGGCGTAGACGGCGGAGGGCCTCTGCCTCAATCTGCCGGGTACGCTCACGGGTGATCCCGAAGGCGACACCAACCTCTTCGAGCGTACGGCGCTGCCCATCGATCAGCCCATAGCGCAACTGGAGGATCTTCCGCTCACGATCGGGAAGATCGTTGAGGGCAGCACTGAGCTCACGATGAAGCATATTTGCTGCAGCGATCTCCATTGGTGTCTCGAGGCGCTCATCGGCGAGTGTCTCACTGACCCGGCCTTCGCTCTCATTGTTAATCGGCTGCTCGAGGGAGACCGGCTGGGTAGCCGCCTGGAGGAGGCGTTTCACTTTACGCAGACTGACGCCCATCGTATGAGCGATCTCTTCCGCCGTAGGCTCACGCTCAAGCTGCTGCTCCAGACGGTAGATCGCACGACGCAGGTGCACCAGTGACTCGCTGAGATGTACTGGCAGGCGAATGAGACGGCTCTGCTCCGCAATCGAGCGGGTTACTGCCTGGCGGATCCACCAGGTAGCGTAGGTACTGAAGCGGTTACCCTTCGTGTAGTCAAACTTCTCGACGGCGCGCATGAGCCCGATGTTTCCCTCTTGAACGAGATCCATAAAGGGCATCGGGCTACCAATATACTTCTTCGCGACACTCACCACAAGGCGCAGGTTGGCTTGGATGAGGTGACGACGCGCATCATCACCTCGGGCAACGGTCTGCTCGAGCTGCATGCGCTCGTATCCAGAGCCGTAATCTTCGTTATTCAGGCGTATCCGGGCCTCCTTGGCCCTGGTGATCGCCATCGCCAGCGTACGCTCTTCATCAGCCGTGAGAAGCGCAACCTGACCTATCTCGTGAAGGTAGAGCTGGACCGAGTCCTCAATAGGCTCGTTATCGACACTCTCTACCTCTTCGCTCTCAGCGACCTCCGCCTCGACTTCAACCAGTTCGGCATCCCAGGTAGTTTCGACCTCTTGATCGATCGCGGGCTCATCCCGACTCACCGTGTCGTCGTTGCTGGTCTGGAGGAAGAGATCCACAGTAGCTTCTCCTCGGTCGTGGAGCGAAGGCCTCAGGGGTTATTGAGTTGATCCTACCGCCAGACGACTACGCTGGCGCAGCCAGTATGCAAGCGTTCCCTTGCGGGAGGTGTGGAGGGCTGCGCCCTCCACAAAAAACCTCAACCGGGCCCCGGTATTGCCAGACGACTACGCTGGCGCAGCCAGTATGCAAGCGTTCCCTTGCGGGAGGTGTGG
>CAIWUD010000629.1 GCA_903915775.1 uncultured Chloroflexota bacterium
AGGCCTCCGGCTCCCTCCCCCAGCGGGGGAGGGGTGGGGTGGGGGCACGAGGGCAAGAGGGTTTAAGGAGGGAGGCTTCCGGCTCCCTCCCCCAGCGGGGGAGGGTTGGGGTGGGGGCACGAGAGGGGCACGAGGGTTTGAAAGTTTTAGGGTTTTAGACATGGTTCGTAGGAGATGTACAGTTTGAGGTCAAGCCGCCAGTGCCACCGCAGCCGTTGTCGGCGGCGGCGGCAGGAACGCCTGGTCGGACGGGTACCCCAAGGCCGCCAGCCAGTCGGTTGGAACGTCGGTCATTCCGCTCAACTGAAGCAGATTCTTGCCCTTGTGGATGCCGCGGGTGAAGACGCGGTGATTATGCCAGACCGCAATCAGGGCCAACATCTCCGTACTCAAGCGGCGATGCACCGCCAGATGCGGGCGCAGAATCGCGTGGTAGCGCTCCACCGCGCTCGACACGCGCACCGCATCACCCCAGGCGGCCAGCAGCACCCGTGCGGCTGTGCGCCAGTCTGCCGGCACGGCCGCCAGGATCTCGGCGCTGGTCCAGCCCAGTGTCTGTCGGCGCAGCCAGGCCCAGCCCAGCAGGGCTTGGCGCGCGGGCGGCAGCACCGCGCCCAGGTCGTGCTGCACCTGGTCGAGCTGCGGGGCAAAGCTCAGCAGCAGGGGCAGGCGCTCCTGCAGGTGGCGGATGCAGCTGCTGGAGCTGCATCCGCTGGGCGCTCGGGGCGCTGTCCGCCAGCTCCGCCAACAAGGCCAGCAGGGCTGCCAGTTCGTCCGGCCGTTCCCCGGTCGTCAGCAATCGCTCCCGGCGTACCACCACCGCGGCCAGCAGCGCCCGCAGTTCCTTGCTCAGATAGCGCGTCCCCTCCGCGACCGCCGGCGTGCGCCGCTCCAACTGCGTGAGCGCCCGCTGCAGGCGGGCCCGGGTCTTCGCGCAGCCGTAAAGTTCGTGCCAGGTATCGCCTTGCAGTTGTACCTCCGGAGTGACGTCGTCGCAGGCGGCCTGCATGGCGGCGCCCCCGTCCAATACCACCCGATCCCAGTACAGTCCGCACGCCTGCAGCTCCCAAAGCACCAGGATCCAGCTCTCGGTATCGACGGGCAGGGGGCCTTCGCTGGCCCAAACCGCGCCGCTGTGGACATCGACCACGTTCACATAGGCCCCTCGGCGGTTGTTGGCGGAGATCTCATCCAGGGCCAGGGCGCGCATCGTCGGCGGGCGCTGGGTCTGCATCAGCCGTATAGCGCGCTGACCAGCCTCGTGCAGGACGGCGGTGATGGTGGCCAGGCTGACCCCGTGCGCGGTGAACTCCTGGACGGCACCCTGGATGCCGCGGGCCGTCCTATGGTTGATCCAAAAGGTCAAAAGCTGGCGCGGATTGGTGGGCTGCGGCGCTGCCGCGGTCGGTGGCCCAACAGCGGTGCGCAAGGCCGCTTCGGCATGATCACGCCAGACATAGAGGGTGCGCCGCGAGACCCGGGCCTCCCGGCTGAGCCTGGTCATCAGCCCACAGTCGCCCTGATGTGCCAGCATCATCCTCACCCATTGAATACGCTCGTCCGCCGTGCTAGGATGCGCCTGACCCATGGGGTTCTCCCTGGATGAGCGCCAACACCTTGCGCTCAAGGGTCAGGAGGCTTGGGTTGCTGAAATGCGGGAACTGTTTCAGCGTGTGCTGGGCCTCAAGTTGATCACCCGGGCCAAAAGCTGGGAGCCGATCGCCAGTGAGCTCTGGCGCTTTATTGTATATTGCTCAGCGAGTTTGCCTTCGATCTGCCCGCTGCGCTTCCTGCCGCGCTGGCAAACGTGCCCTGCGCCCAACCCGAAGCCCGCCCCCTGGTCGAAGACCTCTGTGAACGGTTGCGCAGCGATCAGCGTTCGCGAGCTCTCTACGTTGAACGGGTCGAGACGGTTGAGCGCGATCTGAACCTGGCTATGGCCTGTGCAGCACTCGACGACCTGGGCGGGCGCGATACCTTTCCCTTCGAGGAACGGGCCTTCTTTGTGCAGGCGATTGATGCGCTCAAGCGCAAGCATGTGGATCGCCTGCGCCAGTTGCTCGACCGACATACGCGCTCGGTCTGGGTGGCCCGTGGCAAAAACTAGGCCCAATGGGAGGTTCTTCAGGCGGCGGCACGCTTGATCACCGTCCGCTTGCAACCACTCGAACCGCACGTGCTGTCTCCTCTAGCAATAGCTCCCTCAGTAGACCAAGCGTACAGAGCTTAACCGTGGGCATGCCGGTCCTACTCATGTGAACCGGGTCGGACGCCCGCCATCAGGAGGCCCAGCCCTTCACGTGTCGCGTCGGCACGGTTCACGATGCCGATGATCTCGCCTTTGTAGATCACGGCAATGCGATCGGATAGGGCCATAATCTCGTCCAACTCGGCGCTAACGAGCAGTACAGCGACCCCTTCATCGCGCTTCGCGACAATCTGTTGATGGATGAACTCGATCGAGCCGACATCAATCCCACGCGTTGGTTGTGCGGCAATCAGCAGACGGATCGGTCGGCTGAACTCACGGGCAACAACCATCTTCTGCTGGTTGCCACCAGAGAGGCCACCCGCATGCATAGCGATGTCTGGCGTGCGCACATCAAAGGTGTCTACCAGCGCTCTGGCATGTTCAGCAATCGGCTCCGTCTGAATGGTGATACCACTGGCAAAGGGCGCCCGGTAGTACTGGTTGAGCACCAGATTATCGGCAATGGAGTATACGTCGACCATCCCGTAGGCGTGGCGATCTTCAGGCACATGGCTGCTCCGCCCTTCATGGGTGATGCGGCGGGGGCTCGCGTTCGTCATGTCGGTACCGTTCATCACTACCCGTCCACCCTCAACGCGACGTAACCCGGTGATCGCCTCAACCAGTTCCGTTTGACCATTCCCCTGCACCCCAGCCACCCCCAAGATCTCTCCCGCACGTACCTGCAGCGAGACCCCGCGCAGGGCCGGGGTGCCAAGATCACTGGCCACCCGTAGCCCATCAAGCTCCAGCACGGGTTCACCGGGGTCAGCCGGCCCCTTGTCGACCGTCAGCAGCACCTCACGCCCCACCATCATTGCGGCGAGTTGCTGCTGCGTAGTCGTTTGGGGATCGGCATGACCGACCACCCGTCCGCCGCGCAGCACCATGATGCGATCGGCGATACGCAGCACCTCTTTGAGCTTATGGGTGATGAAGATGATCGACTCGCCTTGACGTCGCAGCGTCTCCATCACCGCGAAGAGCCCTTCGGCCTCCTGTGGAGTCAAGACGGCGGTCGGTTCGTCGAGGATAAGGATCTGCGCGTTGCGGTAGAGCGCCTTGAGAATCTCGACGCGCTGACGAACCCCGAGCGGCAGATCCTCGATCAGCGCATCCGGATCAACCTCCAGACCATACTTCTGCGAGAGTTCACGGATCCGCGCTGCAACGGCGTCCCGGTCGAGGAAGCCCCCCTTAACGCGCTCATCGCCGAGCATGACATTGTCGGTTACACTCATCACCGGCACCAGTTGGAAGTGCTGGTGTACCATACCAATGCCAAGTTGCAGCGCAGTGCGTGGATTCTTCATCACCACCGGCGCCCCGTTGACCCAGATCTCGCCACGGGTCGGACGGTAGAGACCAAAGATGATATGCATCAAGGTCGATTTTCCAGCACCGTTTTCGCCCAAAAGGGCGAGGATCTCTCCCTTCTGGAGGGTGAGATGAATATCTTCGTTGGCAACAACGCCGGGGAAGAGCTTGGTGATGTTACGTGCTTCGAGCACTGGTGTAGCAGAGTTGCTCAAGATGACTCACTCCTCGCTGGTAGCAGAGCAGAGACCTTACCCATGGCGGTACCATCTACTCCGAGCCGCTCTCCTGCTCATAGACCTGGCCCTCTGCAGCGGGTGGGCGTACACGACCGACAAAGCCGCAGACCGCGATGATGGTGACGAGGTAGGGGATCATGCTGACGAACTGGCGTGGAACGGAGGTGACACCAGCCAGCAGCAGTTCATTCTGCAGCGCCTGCGTGTAGCCGAAAAGGAGTGCCGCACTCATCGCGCCAAAGGGCATCCAGTTCCCAAAGATCATCGCCGCCAGGGCAATGAAGCCACGCCCAGCGGTCATCCCCTCCTGAAACTGGCCAACTGCCTCCAATACCAGAAAGCCGCCCGCCAACCCAGCCAGCATGCCACCGAGCACCGTGTTCATGTAGCGCAAGCGGTTGACATTGATACCCACCGTATCGGCGGCACGCGGATGCTCGCCACAGGCACGGGAGCGCAAGCCCCAGCGTGTCGAGAAGAGCCCCACATGGATCACGACCACCAGAAGCAACGCGAGGTAGGTGAGCGGCGGGTTGGTGAAGAGCACCTCACCGAGCACCGGGATCTGCGACAGACCCGGAATGGCGATCGCGCCAAATTTGCCTTGCGCTACAGCATCACGATCGAAGAGGTAGGCGCTGATACCGCCAGCTAGGATGATCAAGACCGTACCAGAAATAATCTGATCCATGCGGTAGCGGATCGCAAAGGTCGCGTGGAGCAGGCCCATCAACCCACCTACGAGGAGGGCAACCAGGACGCCAAAGATCAGACTTGCGGTGAGGGGCCAGTCGTTGGTGCTGGTCTTGGCCACAAACGCGGCGAAGGCACCCGCCAGCATCATCCCTTCAATCCCAATGTTGACGATCCCCGTACGTTCACACAAGATGCCGCAGAGCGCGCCGAGAATCAACGGTACGCTGGCGCGCAGCGTAAAGTTGAGCGCACTGACACTGAAAAAGATGCGCAGCCAGCGGTTCTCGCCCAACGGCGTCAGGTTGACGAGGAGCGTCATGAGCACGAAGAGGAGCACGAGGAGGATGGCAACGTAGGAGGTTATGCGAAGGGTGCGCTGCATCATCTACGATCTCCCCCACCTGCTACTAAAGAGGGTCGACTCCGCCTGATCACTCGGCTTGCGTATCCGATAGAGCTGGCGAATGATCATGGGTGCCGCGACAAAAGCCAGTACCAGCGCCTGAATCACCTGAATGATATCGACGCTCACACCAGAACTGAACTGCATTCGTGCGCTCCCCGCATCAAGTGCGCCGAGCAGAAACGCGGAGAGGATCACGCCCAGCGGATGCGTCTGCCCGAGTAGTGCTACGGTGATGCCATCGAAACCCACACCACCCGTAAACTCTGGGGCAAAACGGTGGTTGAGACCGAGCGTCTCAATGGCACCAGCCAGTCCGGCTAACCCTCCGGCGACCATCATCGTGAGGATGGTGATCCCGTGTACATGCATGCCCGCGTAGCGTGCAGCCTTGGCGTTGGTACCAACGGTGCGCAGAGAGAAGCCGAGGGTAGTCTTGAAAATAATCCACCAGCTCAGCAGGGCTACCAGGAGTGCGATAACCACACCCCAATGGACGCGGTAGGGCTCGGCGACGATCCAGGGCAGCCGTGCACTAACGAATACCTCTGGCGTACGTGAAATGGCACCGGCAGTGCTATCCCAGAGGGGGCCAGGGGTCTGTCCCTGCGTACCACCGGCGTAGACCGTCCACGCCGCAAAGAGGCTGGCGATATAGTTGAGCATGATCGTCACAATGACCTCGTGCGCGCCGGTGAAGACCTTGAGCAGCCCCGGAATAGCACCCCAGAAGAGCCCCCCGGCTACGCCGGCGAGGAGCGCCAACGGTAGGTGCACGACGCTGGGCAACCCCGCAAAGTTGACGCCCACGGCCACCGAGCAGACCGTACCCATGATGAACTGGCCGGACGCACCAATGTTGAAGAGCCCCGCCTTGAAGGCGATCGCCACCGAAAGTCCGGTGAGCATCAACGGGGTCATCTTGCGGATCGTCGTCGACCAGGCGCGTGGACTACCAAACGCCCCTTCCCATAGACCGTAGTAGGCTGCTACCGGATTGTCGCCAAAGAGCCACATGATGGCGGCACCCACAAGCAGAGCGGAGCAGACAGCTAGGATGGGAACCAGCAGGAGCTGTCCAGTTCGGCGTAGAGCGGAGCGATTCATGGCTACTCCTGAGCATGGTACGTTGGTGCAGGGAAACAGAAGAGGCAAGGTGTCGTCCTTGCCTCTTTCCTCGCTCGTCCCCGGTAGAACCGGTCAGGCATGCTTCAGTTTCGGCTGCGCCGACTTGACACTCTGGTGCAACCAGGGCTGAGTTGGGTTCTTTTGTGGAGGGCTTCGCCCTCCACACCTCCCGTAAGCGTGTCAAGCTGGTTTGAAACATGCCTTACTGACCGTAGCCGGTGGCCAGGCTACCACTCTCGAGAGCGGTCGCAATCTCCTTCAGCTTATCCTTGACCTCTTGCGGAATCTTCGCATCAAAGTCATGGAAGGGGGCCAGACCGGCACCACCGAAGTAGTTACCCGCGGTCATCTTGCTATCGGCGCTATAGGTGTTGATCAGCTCCACCACCGCTGGCGTAATCAGCTTCATCGCGCTCGAAACGAGACACGGGTGCGCCGCCGGCAGCGTCTCCCACTGGTCGGTGTCGACACCGATGCAGAAGACGTCCGTACCGGCACCTGGCGCTGTCGCCACCTCTTGTAATGCACCGTTGCCGGTGATGCCACCAGCACCGAAGATCACATCAGCACCCTGATCAAGGGCCTGCTTGGCAGTCGCCGCACCCCACTCCGGATCGGTAAAGGCCTGTGAGATCTCTCCGGGGTGGTAGGTGGAGATAACCTGGATGTTGGGGTTAATGTACTTAGCGCCCAACTCGAAGCCCTGACCAAAGGCCACGACTGGCGGAACCAGATCGGTGCCAAGCACGGAGGCGATGGTGCCAGTCTTGCTCAGCTGCGCGGCCAACGCGCCAGCCAGAAAGCCTGACCGATCCTCATAGAAGACCAGACCAGTCAGGTTGGGCAGTGTCTCACCCTGAAACTGGTCAACGCCGATGAAGTAGATCTCTGGGTTCGCCTTCGCAGCGGCAATGGTCGCCTCACCGAGCGCAAAGCCTACCGTTACGATGACGTTGAAATCTGCATCAATGAACTGCTGGATGTTGTCCGCGTAATCCTTGGAATCTTGAGTCTCGATATACTTGTAGCCATCACCCTCTTGCAGGCCCAACGCCGTGGCCGCCTGAACGACGCCCTCCCAGGCCGACTGGTTGAAACTGCGGTCATTCACCCGCCCAACATCTGTCACCAGACCGATCTTGACCGAACTGGTTGGTGCCGCCGTTGCCTGCGGCACAGCGGTTGGTGCCGCCGCCGGTGCTGCCGCTGTACACGCAGACAGGATCAGTGCTGCGAGGAGCGCCAACGACAATAGGATGGAGTGTTGTTTTGTCTGCATTACCCTCAATACCTCCTGCATGATGGTCACGCCGATACGAGTGAAACAAGCCCCACACGGTGTATGATAGCACAGATGGTTACAGTTCACTTTGAGGTACGCGACCGGGGCAACCACGGGGGGTTGCCCCAACAGACGGCTTGCCGAGACGGTTCAACACTGAGGTTAAGCCGACAGTTTCGCTGATGGGACGCTCGCGCCTCCAGGAGAAGCGTCAGACCCTGGAGCACACTCCCCTCCTCCGTCACCCTCAGAGGCTAATCTCGGTGAAGGGTACGCGGCACGGCAGATCAGGGGCAACGGCGATGGTGGCTGCCGCAGGGTCGATGATCAGACCGCAGATGCTCTCGCCACGATCCAAGCGCGCCACCCGCGGATCGGGGTGGCGACAGATGCAGCGTGGCTCATCGGTGTGATCGGTCAGGATGGTGCGTAGCAGGGCCGCATCGATCTGGCCCGCCGCGCCACGCAGCATCGACCACGCCCGCCCGCTCCGCTCACGCGAACTCGAGGTCGGCTCAAGGGGGCACTCCGTGGCCGCTGCCGTCGCATCGAGACAGTGGTTGGCATGGGCCAGGATGCCATGATCAGCCCAGACCTCGGACACCCCCGTGGGGTTGATCTCCAGGCTCACCAGGTTGCCCTCGCGGCTCGCCAGGGTCAGACAGGAGGAGCCGGCAGCGGGGGCACGATCGACAACGGCCCGTGCAGTGGCAAAACTCTGCGCCTGCAGCATCTTGCGCAGCAGCACATGGACGGGCATACCTACGGTACGTCCATCGTTCAGGGAGCGGAGCAGGTTGAGCCCCACCGCCAATCCGGCGCTATTCATGCCAATTTTCGCCACCATCCCAGCCTCGGTCATCGTCAGGATTGCCGGCTCGTTGGGGGCATGGATGCGCAACATCAGACAGGCGGCCCGTTGATCGCCCTGCCAATCCCAGGTCTGGGCGAGGAGGGTGCGCCCATCACGGGTTGCCGGAGCGGTTGCCGCAGCGGTGGTACACTCCCCAGCGTCAGCGGGGGAAGCGACTGCCGTGGTGGGGGGCAGCGCCTCAGGGGGCAACTCCGGCACCCCCGCAGCACGGTTACGGGCCAGGGCGGCAGGCCCTTCCGGGTGGTAGGTTCCCGAGGGGATACCGGCCATCAGCTCGGTACGCACATTGAGCGCCACGATCTCGCCCAGATCCCGGGCAGCACCCTCGGCGATACCCGCCATCTCCTCGAGTAGGTCGGGGGCCACTTCGCGCAGGAGGGGGGTAAAGCGCAGCGCCTCAACCTGACTGGCTGCCCAGTCGAGACCACGGCGGGTAGCAAAGAGACGGGCGTAGCTGGCGATACTATGGCGAATAAGCGGTGCAACTGCAGCACCGTAGGCACGACCGCGCTCACGTGGCGCTCCGACAATCGTCAACTCGGGAAACATCGGCGCTCCTTCAGCTACTCCGACTGGGTACGATGGCGAATCTGCTGCTGCTGTTCGAGCACCACCTGGGCCATACGTAGATTAGCGGCATCGATCATGGTGCCATGAAACCTGCTACTCCCCCGCCCCTGGGCCACCGCCTCTGCATAGGCCTGTACAACCGCCTCGGCCCTGGCCACCTCGGCGGGCAGGGGGCTAAAGATCTGGTTGACATGCTGGAGTTGGGCAGGGTGGATGCACTGCTTCCCATCAAAACCGAGGGCCCGCGCGGTACGACTGGCCTGCTCAAGCGCTGCTGTTGCGTTGAGCCCAGCAAAGGGCCCATCGAGGCAGCGCAGCCCGTAGGCACGTGCTGCCGCCACAATCGTGTGCATCACGGCGTGCCAGCGGTGACCAGGGTAGAGTTCGTCGTAGCTGTCACGCTCACCGATACTGGCCAGGGGTGCGCGCAGCGCAGCAGCGTAATCCCCCGGGCCATAGATCAGACACTCCAAGCGCGGTGTGGCCGCGGCGATCTCGCGGATGGAGAGGAAGCCACGGGGGCTCTCAATCTGCGCCTCGATGCCGATCGGGCGCTCCTGGCCGCGGTAGAGCTCAATCTGCGTGAGGAGCATGTCGACAAAGTGGAGATCCTCTGGCCCGTGCACCTTCGGGACCATCACCAGATCCACGCGATCGCCAACAGCCTCAACCACCTCGATGAGGTCACGGTAGGCGAAGGGGCTATGCAGGCTATTGATCCGGTAGATACGCAGGCGCGGCCCAAAGTCGATCTCGCGCAACGCGCGTACCAGGTTGCTGCGGGCCTGCTCCTTCTCCGCTGGTGCGACGGCATCTTCGAGGTCGATCACCACCGCATCGGCGGCGCTCCGCGCAGCCTTCTCGATCATGGCGTAGCGCGAAGCGGGCACGAAGAGGGCAGTGCGCTCGAGTCGCGCCGCAGGATTGCTCAGATTGGGCATCGTGATCCGTACCTCCTAAGTAGAGCAGAACGGTGAGAGGGCCCTTGCCATCCGCTCCGCCGTAGGATGGCTCGTCGCGGAATGTCGTACCTGTTCATACCGCTCCTCGAGCGAGGGCGTCTCACCCGCGTGGCTCCCCCGTACGGGCCCCCCCGTGGTTGCCCTGCCGTTGGCTTACCCTAGTCACGAAATGTCCACCTTTTGCACAGACTCCATGGTACAATGGGTAGAAGAATATTCAGACGGGAGGGATGAAGGGCAGAGCCCTCCACGAGCAACCAATCTAATCCGGATAGCACCAGACGGTTACCCCGGTACAGCCACAAGAGCAATACCCTAATGAGGAGCAGTATGGTTCAGATAGCGCAGCAGGCGGCATTCAGCCTCCTCCAGAAGCACTACTACGCGAACCTCACCACCTTTCGCAAGAGCGGCGAGATGGTTCAGACACCGGTCTGGTTTGCGGAACGGGATGGTCGTATCTACATTATGACGCCCATGGGTTCGGGCAAGGCCAAGCGTGTTCGCAACAACGGGAAGGTGCTGATCGGCCCAGCGGACATCTCCGGTCGGCCGCTCGGTGCGACGATTGAGGCTCAGGCGCGCCTACTGAGCGACGCTGAGGAGATGCAGATTGCCTACCACGCCCTTGAGGAGAAGTACGGCCTGTTCAAGGCGGTGATCGACTTCATCGGTACGGTACGCGGCATCGAGCGGGCCTACATTGAGGTGACAGCGGCTGAGTAGTTTGTGGAGGGCGTAAGCCCTCCACACCTCCCACCATCGTATCGAACTGCTAGGTGACCCTGACCTACGCCCGCTGGAAGCTCTGCTGCTCCTCGAAGCGGCCGATGCGGCGATACTTCGCGTAGCGCTGCTGGAGCAGGTCGGTGAGATCTAGCGCACAGATCTGTTCGAGATGGGCCGCGATGCGTTTGCCAACCATGGTGATGGCTGCTTGTGGATCACCGTGGGCTCCACCAGGTGGCTCCGCAATCACCTCGTCGACAATCGCGAGCTGGAAGAGATCCTGGGCGGTGAGCTTGAGCGCCCGTGAGGCATCAGGGGCGCGGGCGGCATCATGCCAGAGGATCGCAGCGGCCGCTTCTGGTGAGGCGACAGAGTAGATCGCATTCTCCTGCATCAGGATGCGATCACCAACGCTGATCGCCAGCGCACCACCACTGCCACCTTCACCAATCACCGTTGCAACAACGGGCGTGCGCAGGGTGGTCATCACCTGAATACTCTCGGCGATCGCATTCGCCTGGCCACGCTCCTCCGACTCTTTGTTCGGATTGGCGCCCGGCGTATCGACAAAACAGAGCAGGGGGAGGGCAAACTTCTCGGCGTGGCGCATCAGGCGCTGAGCCTTACGGTAGCCCTCGGGCAGAGGCATGCCGAAGTTCCGGCGCATATTCTCCCGCGTATCGCTGCCCTTCTGGTGACCGATCACCACCACCGAACGCCCCCTGAAGGTGGCCATGCCACCGACAATCGCCGCATCATCACCAAAGCGACGATCACCATGCAGCTCCACGAAATCCTCGCAGAGCGCAGAAACGTAGTCGAGGGTATGGGGGCGCTGGGGGTGGCGTGCACGCTGCACACGATCCCACGGCGTGAGCTCAGGCGGTACATGGTGGGTATCCAGCTGATCCATTACGCCCTCCCTTTCAGGTAGGTGAGCAGGGTGGGTGGGTGCGCCTTCAGCTCAGCTTGGGCCGAGCGCTTGAAGAGGCGGAGCAGGCGATCGAGGGTATCGCGCAGATCGCTGCGCGGAACGACCATATCGACCATGCCGTGCTGGAGCATAAACTCAGCCGTCTGGAAGCCGGTAGGAAGCTTCTGACGAATGATCTGCTCAATCAGGCGCTTGCCGGCAAAGCCGATGTTGGCCCCCGGTTCCGCAATGATCACGTCGGCCACCGAGGGGTAGGAGGCCGTAACACCGCCGTAGCAAGGATCCACCATGACCGCAATATGGGGCTGACCAGCCTCAGCTAGGCGGCTGAGGGCCATGGTTACCTTCGCCATCTGCATCAGGGCAATGACCCCCTCCTGCTGGCGCGCCCCACCCGAGCTGTTGATCGTCAGCAGGGGAATCTTCAACTCGGCGGCACGCTCGGCAGCGCGGGCCAGCTTTTCACCGTAGACGCTGCCCATCGAGGCACCCATGAAGCCGAAGTCGCCCACACCAATGCTGAACCAGGTACCGTTGATGCTCCCAATCCCAGTCAGCATCGCATCAGCCATCCCCGCCCGCTGCTGCGACTTCTTCAGCTTGTTGGCGTAGCTCTCTTCAGGAGTGACGAAGCCGAGCGGATCGGTCGGTAGTAGGTGCGCATCCTCTTCGCTGAACGAGCCAACGTCCAGGAGGCCGACCCACTCACGGGCGCTCATACGCATATGGTGGGAGCACTTAGGGCAGACCTTCAGGTTGTCGTTGAGCTCTTTGCGGTAGATGAGTTCACGGCAGGAGGGGCACTTGACCCAGAGATCGTCGGGAATCTGGCTCGGCTCTGCACTTTGACCTGTGTCAAAGCTCTTCCTCGTACGGCGGAAAAATTCTTTCACTGCGCGTCCTTCTGCGTGAGGATGCTTCGATCTGACGTGAGGTGGGATTCAGCATCGGCTCGTTGCACGCGACCAGGCTGTTACCGTGAGGTAACTGTTCACAGTTGGAGTGAGCCAACGGCAGGGCAACCACGGGGGGTTGCCCTTACGGGGGGGCCATGATGGTGAGCCGCCCTCGCTCTGGGAGAGGTGTGAACAGGTAGACCGTGAGCTGTATTTGTGCTTTCTGTCACAGCTCAATCTCACCCCATTATACCACTACTTCCCAGCCGTAGCCAGAGAAATCTTGACAATCGCTGTTCACGCTGAGGGCAAGCTATGGAAGGTTTTTTGTGGAGGGCGAAGCCCTCCACACCTCCCGTGAGATAGTCAAGCCGGTTTGCACAACGGCAGGGCAACCACGGGGGGTTGCCCTTACGGGGGGGCGCTACACCTCCCGTGAGATAGTCAAGCCGGTTTGCACAACGGC
>CAIWUD010000630.1 GCA_903915775.1 uncultured Chloroflexota bacterium
AGGAAGAGGGCAAAGAGTAGATCACGTTGGGGTATCCGCTGCATCAACTGTGCCGTCCACCCACGCGCTACTGCCTGATCCGCGCTGCGCGGTCTGCGCAGGGCGAGCCAGACCCCAGCCATCCAGACCGCACAGGCCAGACCGGCAGCTGGAATGAGCCCACTTGCCCCACCGTACGGGCTCCACTCACCACCAATCGCAATGGGCCGATCGAGCTGAAGTTCGCCCGATCCCGACCCAGCACCCATGGTATCAGTGACGAATTTGAAGAGATTCTCGGCATTCACCCCCAGGATGGAGCTCTGCAGATTGTGGGGAAAGTAGGGATGAGTGATAAGACCAATTACCAGACCAACAACTGGCCAGCTGAGCGCCCCCCAGGCCATGCGCCGCTCACTGAGGAGCGTGGCCGCAACGTAGGCGGTAACAACTGCCATGAGCAGCAGGTAGCCGTCGTACCACCAGACGTAGATGAAGGCCAGGGGAGCGAGCCAGACGTAGCGACGTCGCATGAGCAGCGCTACAGCCAGCAACTGCAGAATCAGCGAGGCTGAGATTGCACGGGCCAGACTCATGCGAAACAGGAAGGTACCTGAGAGGCCGAGCAGCGCCAGGGCCCAGATCTCTGGTCGGCGCACCCCACCCGCCTGCAGCACCGCCCAGAAGGCCAGGCCAACCAGGGCGGCCATGATCACCGTTGCCACTTTGCCCCCAGCTACCAGCGCCTCGGGCGAACCATCGCCAACGAAGAGGGAGAGGAAGAGATGGTGCAGCAGATGGTGGTTGGTGTACTCCTCCCGATTGAGGATACTCAAGGGGAGCCAGGTGAAATCGACCTTCAGACCCTGCTCACGGACCAGTGCAGCCATACGCATATGGTAGTAGCTGTCATTGTCAATGAAGCTCGTCTGACGAAACTGGATCGAGGCGAACGCTGCCAGATAGATGAGCAGCAGCGCCAGAGGTGGGATTAGGAGGCGTAGGATACCGCTGAGCCGCTTGGTGCGCTGCACGACCTCAGATCGTGGACGAAGCGAACCGATTGAACTGATCTCCTGCATATGCACTCCTTAGTAGAGGGTGAAATGGGCAACTGCGGTGCACTGCCTAGCGCAGCATCGTTACGACCAGGTAGTGTGCCATCGACAGCAGCACCAGACTCGCTACTAGCCAGGCGGGCGTATATCGCTGGCCAAGAGCCGTGAGTAGGAGGAGTGGCAGCATGAAGTCCAGGGCGGCCAACCCAACCAGTTGTGGGGCAAGGACATTCGTCAGGAGGCCGGGCAGTGCGCTGAACACAATCGTTATGGCAAGCAGGGGCAGCATGGTATGCTGCTCACGCCGCGCCATAAAAGCGACCAGAAAGAGTGGACTAAGCACGAGGAGGCCGTAGCTCGTCGAACCACCGACGAGGGGGTGGGCAAAGAGAAGGAGTGGCAGATTCTTCAGCAGGGCAGCGGGGGCAAAGACCCCCTGCTGCTGGAAGAAGGCTGCTACACCCTGATGCGCGAAGTAGCGCAACCCCGACTCGAATGGTGATCCAAAGCGGGCCCAGTTGTACCAGCCCATGCCCGCCGCACCTGCCAGCAGGGGGAGCAGCAAGAGTAGTACACCGGGAAGGGGCGAGCGTTGCGCACGCTGCTCGCTACGCCAGAGCCAGACGAGGGGCCAGATCAGTGCCAGTGCCGCGGGCCAACGGGTCAGCAACGCGGCAGCAATCGCCAAACCAAGGGCGAGGAAGGCGCGCACACCACTCAACCGTAGCGCCGCTAGGTAACCTAGGGCCACACAGCTGTAGGCGGCGAGGGCCTCAATCGTAGTACTTGCCCCAACCGTCGCCGCCACGAGCTGTACACTCCCCGTGGCAAAGAAGAGGATGAGCAGCCCCTGACGGAGCCGATTCAGCCGTAGTACCCCCGCCTGGCTAGCTGCTTGGAGTACCAGGGTGGTCAACCCAACGTTGACCGCCCCCAGCAAGAGCACCAGTAAGGAGGCCGATCCATCAACCCCCACGATGAGCACCATAGGGACGAGGAGCAGCGCAGGGAGTGGCCCGTGAGCGATGTAGGAGTTCCCTGCATAGCTCAACACACCGGTCAGCTGCTCAGGAGGGGTACGCAGCGCAAGTGAACCATGGGCAAAAGCGTCCGCGAGATAGGCGTAGGCGAGGGGCTGCTCCGCCTGAGTGATACTCATTGTGCCAATGGCCACAAAGCTGTAGACGAGCAGTGCCATGAGCAGTGCATTGCGGGGATGCCGCCACATGTGGGCGAGCAGACGGGCACCCGAGATGAGCGGTGGCGCCAGGCGCTGGGAGAGCCCGCGCGGCGCAGTGGTCCAGATCTGTTGCATAGCAACCATCCTTCATCAGGGCATGTTTCAAACCAGCTTGACAAGCTCACGGGAGGTATGAAGGGCGAAGCCCTCACCAACATTGCACCGTGCCTACGGGAGGTGTGGAGGGCACAGCCCTCCACGAAAAAACCCAACTGAGCCCTGGTATCGCCAGACCGTCACGTCGGCGCAGCCGACATTGCACCGTGCCTACGGGAGGTGTGGAGGGCACAGCCCTCCACGAAAAAACCTAACCTACCCTTGGTGTTGCCAGACCGTCACGTCGGCGCAGCCGAAATCGAACCATGCCTACGGGAGGTGTGGAGGGCTCAGCCCTCCACGAAAAAACCTAACCTTGGTACCGCCAGACCGTCACGTCGGCGCAGCCGAAATCGAACCGTGCCTACGGGAGGTGTGGAGGGCTTCGCCCTCCACGAAAAAACCTAACCTACCCTTGGTGTTGCCAGACCGTCACGTCGGCGCAGCCGAAATCGAACCATGCCTAGGGCATCGTAATCTTATAGATAACCACGCTCCCCTTATCGTAGACACGCTCCATCGTGGGATCTTCCCCAGCGGCCTTGATGATACCGGGCAACATACGTTTCTTCTGACCCTCCACATCCATCCACCCCATAGCCCGCACCAACACATACTGAGCACCAAAGCGTTCGTAGATGATTGGTCCAGGTTGCTCCACACGGCCGCGCAGCATGCGGTCATAGAGTGCGTAGAGCTCTGGATCATAGTTGTAGCTGTAGCGCGGATCGAGGCCAAGGGTATACTCAACATCGGTGTTGTAGAAGAAGAGCCAGGGAAACATGTCCCAGAGTGAGAGAAAGATGCGACTGCCAGCAGGAACATGCTCGTGCATCCACGCAGCAGCATCGATGTAGTCGGCTACGATCTGATCGGGCAGGCCTTTGGTGTAGTAGCCCAGACCAATTGATGGCCAGATTGGAAGGAGGATGGCGAGTGCCATCAGCACGGCGAGGGCACGGGCACGTTGGGGCTGCCTGGCCAGGCGATCGACCACCGGGCGACTCGCCAGAGCTATCAAGAGAAGGGCATACGCGGGGAAGTATTCGATAAAGCGCTGAGCCATCAACATGAGCAGGCCGAAGCCCATGCTTAGGAACATGGCGAAGAGGAGCGGACGCTCAGGGATCCGCGCCACTACCCGCTCGCGCCAGTTGGTGAGCGGCTGATCCGCGAGGTGGGGGCGACCGGAGAGTGCCAGTACCATGCCCACCAGCCAGAGGGCAACGGCAACACCGGCGCTGGCGATCAACTCCCCTCCATTGAAACGTGCCCACTCATCGCCCACCACAATTGGCCGATCCAGAACCATGGCGGGGTCAGGAGTTGCAGCGGCACTCCCCTGATCAATACCGAGCATGTTCCCCCTGACCACCTCAAATACGGTGCCCTGGATGTTCTGGGGGAAGTAGGGGTGGAGGACCACACCGAGCGTAACCCCGAGCAGCGACCAGACCAGAGCACCCCACGCGATACGTCGCTCGCTCAGGAGGGTGGCCGCCAGGTAGGCGAAGATGACCGCCAGCAACATCGGGTAGGCGTCATACCACCAGACGTAGATGAAGCCTAACGGCATTAACCAGAAGTAGCGTCGTCGTAAGAGGAGATAGACCGCCAGCAACTGCATGACCAGTGCAGCCGACATCGCCCGGGTGAGACTCAGACGGACAAGAAATGTCACTGAGATTGCAAGCAACCCAAGGCTCCAGAGCGCAGGCCAGCGTACCTTCTCGGCACGCAGGATGGCCCAGAGCACAACACCGATGAGCGCCGCCATAAGCACACTCGCTACCTTGCCACCGAAGACGAGCGACTCGGGTGAACCATCACCGGCAAAGAGCGAGAGGTAGACATGGTGAAACAGGTGGAGGTTGGTATAGCCCTCTCGGTCCAACGTGCTGAGTGGTAACCAAGTGAAGTCAACCTTCAATCCCTGCTCACGGATGAGGGCAGCCATACGCATGTGGTAGTAGCTGTCATTATCGAGGAAGCCCGTCTGGCGAAACTGGATCAGACCGAAGGCGAGCAGGTAGAGTGCAAAGAGGAGTACCGGCACCATCAGTGCACGAAAGCCGCCCCAAAAACGAAAGTCATGGCGCACCAGGGTAGGGACCTGATCGGTCATACCGATTGAGCTTATCTTCTGCATGGTTGAAGTTCCTTAGATGTCAGGTTGGTAACCGAGAGATGCACTTTACTGCTGCCCACGACGGGAGAGAGGAGTTTGCGAAGGGCACAGCCCACCCCACCCGCCCCTGTACTGCAGTGCAAACGGGCAGGTTTGGGAGGGCATGGCCCCCCTCTTTTTTTCATCGGGCGCTGCGGAGAAAAAGCAAGACCTGCACCCTACCCCGAGGTAAATGCCAGCACCAGATGCTGCACCATCGAGAAGAGCACCAAGCTACTCAGCACGCCCATGTTCAACCGGCGTTGACCAATCGCGATCACCATGAGCAACGGTAGTAGCAGATCGAACGTACTGAGCCAAGCAACCTCAGAACCCAGGCTATTGCGGAGCAGGAGTGGGATGGCTGCGAGGGTGATCGTGGCAACGAGGAGCCGAACATGCAGGTCACGCTCTTTCAGGGCAAAGAGTGCAGCGGCGATCAGCGGGCTCATCAGCAACAGGCCAAAGCCCTTCGACTGACCGATACTCAGTAGTGGGTGACCCAGGAGTTGAGTCAGAAGGTTCTGGGGGAGTGCACTCAGCGCGTAGATGGCATGCTGTTGGTAGTACGCGGCAATATTGGCGTCAGTGCTGTATTTCAGACCAAACTCGAGCGGCGATCCGAAACGTGCCCAGTTGTACCAGCCGATCCCGCCAAACGCGGTCAGGGTCAGGATCAGCACGAGCAGCGTTCCGAGCCCCGCTCGACGACCCAGGCGGCGCTCGTTGATCCAGAGCCAGCCCAGGGGCCAGAGGAGGGCGATTGCTGCGGGCCAGCGGGTGAGAATAGCTGCCGCTGCAGCCAATCCAAGAGCGAGGAAGGCTCGCCAACCCTGGAGGCGAAGGGCAGCAAGATAGCCGGCAGCAACGGTACCATAGGCAACAAGGATCTCAAGAATGATGCTCTTGCCATAGCTGGCAGCCATGAGCTGCACCGTACCTAGGGCGAAGAAGAGGATCAGCAGGCCGTAGCGCCAACGGTTTAAGCGCAGCACCCCGGCATCACGAGCGGCCTGTAACACCATCCCGGTCAAGCTCACGTTGAGCGCCCCCAGTAGTGCGCCAAACAGCACTGCCGAACCATTTGGCCCGGTCAACAGGACGAGCGGTACAAGAAGTAGTGCTGGCAGTGGCCCCTGGGCTGCATAGGCATTGCCTTCATAGCTCAACAGGTTTGCGGTTAGCGTCTCAGGGCTGCGCAGGGCCAGTGAGCCGTGGGCAAAAGCATCGGCAAGGTGCGCATAGATCAGTGGTGCCTCGGTGGTGGTCATCGTAAAGGCACCCACTCCGATGAAGGTATAGACCGTCAAGGCCAGGATTGCTGCCCGCCAGGGGTTACCCCACAGAAAGGCGAGGAGACGGGCGATGGCCGCCAGGATCGGTGTGACCTTGCGGAAGAGGATACGGGGGGGGGCTGTCAAGGTCTGACGTAGCATCAACTTCTCCTTAGGGGTGTTGTAAGATGAGCCCTTTGCATCCAGCAGTTTGCCGCTGCCCGCGGCGGAGAGAGAAAGATTGTCTCGCGAACTTTGCTGCTCTCAGGCGTGTTGAACCCTACTTAGCACAACAAACGCATACCGAGAGGCATCTTCTACACACTGTAGATGTCAATTTCAGTACAACCTACCGTCCACAAGAAGACCCCCTTTCGGGGGTCTACGCAGTGCACAGCTTGTAGGACGGCAACCCCACAAAGGCCTACGAGCGGCGGACACGCACCGTCACACCACGCTCGGTGAGCAGCGTCGAGATGACGATAGTCCGACCAGAGGTGTTAGTGATCACGAGATCGCGCTCCTTCGGCCCCCCATTGACGCTCCAGATCGATACCGCATCGTTGGGGCTCACCCCGATCAGATCCTCACCAGTTGCATCACGGTGGCGAGTGAAGTTGAAGGAGCCAGGGCTGAGTAGCGGGCGCAGGGCGACAACATAGCGGCTGGCGAGATCACAAACACCGCCACCATACACGTTTCCAACATAGACGTAATCGAGGAGATCGGGATTGCCAACAGTCTGGTTGAACGACCAGCGCTCGCCGGGCGAAAGCTCAACGCTACGCAGTGCCCCACCATTCGCGTTGAGCACCGTCACCACGTTGTGCCAGATCCCACTTCCTTCCTGGAGTGGTAAGAAGGCGGTCATCTCCCAGGCTTCAACCGTTGGTACCACTACATTGCCGGTGATGAGCGTCGGCATCGGAGTGGCCGTCGGCGCAGGAGTAGACGTCGGCGTAGGCGGCTCCTGGCGCGATGCATTCGATGTTGGCCGCGGCCCGGTATGGAGGTACGAGGGTGGGGCATCGACCATAAGGCGGGTGCTACCCTCGCCGCTGCTCATATCGGCCGGTGAGACGGTGGCCCATACGGTAGGTGCCGTAGCAACCGTAGCGGTTGGTGTGGGCTCGAGGAGTGCGGCGGCTACCGCACTGCCGACCGCTGTTGGTTGGCCGGTTGCGGCGAGTGGCGGTGCGATCTGCAGGGCAGGCGCCATCTGCTGCCCAGACGGGCCGGTCATCGGTGGAACCTCGCTCTGCACCTGGGGTGACGGCTGCGACGGTGGCTGCGCAGTGGGAATCACTGGTGAAGAATCACGAGTTGAACCCGCCACCGAGCTCCAGACGATCAGGATGGCCAGAACTGGTACGAGGATGACGATAACGACGATAGAGAGCGGCCAGTTCTGCTGTCCCCCAGATTTCGGTCGTGTCCAATCCCTCACACCCGAAGCATACGACTGCCCACCCGCCAACCCAGTCACTGCCCCCCCCCATCCCTGTGGTGTAGACATCGCATAGAGCCTGGGCGGATTCATCCAGTGATCGGACTGGAATGACTGGGGAGAGTCACCAAAATCAGCGTCATCATCATCAGCCAGCCCAATACAGATCTGAAGCTCAAATATCTCTTCGGGGGTGAGTACGCGCATTGGCTGTTCTGGCCTTGCACGCCGATTGAAGAGGCTGGAAAGTAGCGGTTTAAGCACAAGGCACTCCTGATGCTGAGACAACGACCCGCCTAAGCGTGCATCAAACGAGCTTGAGCGTTTGATGGGATGTATGAAGAGCACAGCCCTCCGCAAAAAACCTAACCTAACCCCAGTACCGCCAGACGGTCACGCTGGCGCAGCCGAAATGGAACCATGCCTTACAGATGTAACGAGCGCCCATCAGACGATCGTGTACGGTCGTTGGAGCGTTGGAGACTCTTGAGCACATCACCAATATTCTGACGGATGGCCACGCTGATCGCTGAAGCACGATCGGTGACCCCAAGCTTGGCAAAGATATTCCCCACGTGCGACTTGACCGTATGCTCACTAATCACCAGCACCTCAGCAATATCGCGGTTACGCTTCCCCTGCACGAGCAGGTGCAGTACTTCAAGCTCACGCTCGCTCAACTCTTCATTGCCCGCCGCCTCAATATGCGCACTCGTCAGGCGCCGTGATACCTCGTGGATGATGCGGGGTGCAACCACTGTTTCACCCTTCGTCACCCGCTGCACGACTGAAATTAACTCGTCGAAAGGCACCCCTTTCGTCACATAGCCGTGTGCGCCGAGTCTCACTGCATCAGACGCATCACTCTCCCGATCACTGGCCGTCAGCACGACCACGCGTGTCTCTGGTAACTCTTCACGCAGTTCGCGGAGCACCGCTAGGCCATGCTTCCCAGGCAGCCCCAGGTCGAGCAGGATGAGGGCCGGACGTGTTCGGCGCGCAATCTCAAGGGCTGACTGCCCATCAGCAGCCTCTCCGACAACCGTGAGACTCCCAGTAAAGCGGAAACGGTCGATCAACGCCTGTCGTGCTACGGGATGGTCATCAACAATCAGCACGGAGGGTGCCGGTCGCTGCGTAGCATTGGGCGCAGGCACGCGATCACGAGGCTGCTGGATGGGGAGTGTTGCGGCTACGCGTGTGCCATTGCCGGGCCATGAACTGAGACGGAGGGTGCCACCAACCGAGTTGGCTAACTCCTCCATCATAGCGATACCAACGCGATTGATGGACTCCGATCCAACTGCGATCTGCTCTGGGGCAAAGCCAACACCGTCATCACTAATCGTGAGCGAAAGACGGTCAGCCTCAAGCTCTAGATCAACCCAGAGTGCCCGGGCATGGGCGTGCTGGGTACTATTCTTGGCTGCTTCACGAACGATCCCAAGCACGGCACGCTCAACTGTTGCGGGCAGGGTACCTGCTCCACGCACGAAGAGGCGTGAGAGCAGACCAGCCTGCTCCTCGGTGACAAGGAGCAGGCGCTGGAGATCTTCACGTAGCGCACCAATCGTTATCGTACCCCCAGACTGACCATCCACAAGGTGATGGACGAGGCGCAGTGCTTCCTGCGCAGCACTTCGTGCAGCGGCCTGCACCTGGGAAGGCTCGGTGGTATGAGCAAAGGTGTCGATGTGGGCAATAACACGGGCGAGTGCTTCAATTAGGAGATGCGATCCTGGCAGCTCTGAGTTGCTACTACCCAGGGGGGTACCAGCTTTTGCGGCCCCTTCGTATTTGGCGTGCGTGAGGTCACCCACCTCGGTATGTTCGGACACCACGCGAGGGTAGGTCTGCATAGGACGGCGCATGGGCTGTTCGAGGGCCATGAGTCTACTCCCCAATGCCGATTAGGAGTGCGTTGTCACCCTGGGTTTCCTACTTGCCGCCAGAGCATAGCACGCGCTGATCAACCTGATCTAGCCGCTTCGATTACAAGAGTGTGACGTACGTAGCTCTGTAATCGATATGTCATCATGACCATGTCTCCCCATCTGATGACACTCATCCCTATGCCCGGCTCTATGCCAAACCAACGTCAGGAGTCGGGTGTTTTCAAATCGGCACAAAAAAATACGCCGCATGGCGTATTTTTTTGTGCTAGAGACTGTTTAATGAGGCTGGGTTAGGGTTTTTGTGGAGGGGCTTTGCCCTCCATACCTCCTCAGCGCTGAACGGCGGGCAGGAAGATGTACCTCGTCGTAGAAATCGAGGATGGAACCTCAAGGGGCGCAGGTGCATCCTCCGGAGCTGCGCGTAGTGCTGCTGTAGCAAGAAGCTGGTAGCCACTCTTACCGCTGGTGGTGCTTGCACTAAGGCCCAGACCCAGTGGGGCAGGGTAGGGAACGGGGGTAGGGTAGGGGTATGGGGAGCCTGGTACAGAAACTACAATCTCGTAGTAACCAGTTGCGGCTCCAGGCAGCGTGGCAAGGAGGAGCGTAAAGCGTCCATCCTGATCAGTGGTGATCGCATGGCTGACCAGCACATCGTTGATCCGCAGTTCAAGGGTCACCCCCGGTGGAAAGTTGAAGCCCTCCACCAAGAAGCTACTTCCGGGAGCACCATCCAGGTAGTTGATATAGACCGTCGGTGCTCCCCCCGGCTGTGTGGTTGGGGTGGGGATCGGCGTCTGGGTGGTGGGGATAGTCGGAGTTGCCGTGGGCGTACTGGTAGCCGTGGGCGTACTGGTAGCCGTGGGCGTACTGGTAGCCGTGGGCGTGGCCGTCACCTGAGGCAGAAGTTGTGCTAGGGCTGCGTTGATCTGGATGCGTGCTTTGGTAATCCCGTTGCGGCTATCGGTAATCGCTGCACCAGTCTGCTGGAGCGCGGTGAGAATAGTAGTCACACTTGCCGCCGGTACCGCCTGCTTGAGCACGGCCCAGGCCCCAGCGACGTGCGGCGTTGCCATTGAGGTACCGCTGTAGCCGTCATAGCCGCCCGGCACTGCTGAGAAGATGACATGGCCAGGAGCTAGCAGGCTCAGGAAGGAAGCGCTGTTCGAAAAGGAGGCAACCTGGTCGACCGTACCCACACGCTGCGTGGTGGTGGCACCCACACTCACGGCGCTCGAGATGCAGGCGGGTGCTGAAAGGGAGTTCGTGAAACCCTCGTTGCCTGAAGCGATCACGGTGGCGATACCTACGCTGCGCAGTTGGTCGATCATCTCTTTTGTGGGATCATCGTCGCAATTCGTGAAGAATTGACCACCACCCAGGCTCATGTTGACCGACGCGATCGCGTGGCTGTTGCGGAGAGTGTAGATATGCTCGAGCGCGGCGATCTGGTCGCTCGTAAAGCTCAGGACGCAGGGACTGTACCCAAACCCACAATATGCCGTGCTGTCGAAGCGTGAGAAGACCTGGATGGCGATCAGCTTCGCCTCGGGCGCCACACCGGAGAGGGTGACATTCGCCCCATTGATGTTGACGCTGGTCGGTTTCCCGGCGACCGTACCAGCGACATGGGTGCCGTGGCTACAGCCATCGATGCTGCCACAATCCTCACCCGCGCCGGGTGCAGTCGAGCTTGCGGCCCCCCCTGGGCAGAGGCTCGTTGAGATATAGCTGAAGTTTGTATCGGTGGTTGAGAAGCATGCTTCAGCAACAACCTGGCCGGCGAGGAAGGGATGATTCTTGTCGACACCGGTATCGAGCACCGCCACCGTCTGGCCGGCACCGGTGTAGCCGGCGGCCCATGCCGCAGGAGCACCGATGATAGTGTTGCTCTGATCCATCAGTGGGGGGAGCGGGCGATCACGACTGATGCTCACCACCTCGGGGGCGGCGGCGAGGGCCCGGAGGGCAGTTGCATCAACAGTAGCGGCAAGGGCTGGGATGATCGTGTAGGTATGGCTGATCCTGGCCGGGAGACCGGCCAGGCGGGCGCGAACAGCATCCTGAGCGCGGACAATCGCACGGCGCTGGGCCTCGATGGCAGCTGGGCCGGCGAGGGCGCCCTCGGGCCGCGTAGCCACCGCTAAGCCAACGATCACACGGATCTGGCCAGCAGCAGTGGCCTCGGTGAGGAGGTCGGCAAACTGGGCAGCAAAGTCGGCGGCACGACTGGGTGGTGGTGAGGTTGTGGCGCGTGAAGCCGCACCAAGCACGCTCTGGCCAATGAGCAAGAGCACGAGAAGTAACCCACCGATGATGAAGGCTACACGACGCCGTGGTGTCGACTGAGTCGATGCTGGATGGGGTGGCATGATCGTTTCTCCGCTACATACGGGTATGGAAAGCAAGCAGGGGATTGCGAAGCATGAGTCACTCGCCTGCTTGCACTACCTCAACCCCACTGGTCAGCAGACCAAACTCTGCTGTGTAGTAGAGGAGATCGGCACGCTTACGCACTCCAAACTTCCTGCATATCCGCTGGATACGAGTATACAGGCTGCGAGGTGGGAGCGCAAAGCTATCGGCAAGCTCCGTCATCGACACCCCCTGCCCCAGACGTGCGATGATGGAACGATCGAGTGCATCGAGTTGCCAGGGCTTCAGATCGGGCTGGCCTGGATGGGTTGCCAGATAGATCACACTCGCGGCTGCCAGCTGCTGATCAACCACAACCGAGCCCCCTGCAACGGCATGCACCACCCCAATACAGGTCTCATCCTGTGGTGTACGCCGAATGTAGCCGGTCACGTGAGCCTGCATAGCGCTTAAGAGGACCCGTACATCGCTCGAACTGCTGAGGAGGAGCACGGGGGTCAGACAGCGTGAGTGACGCAACGTGTAGCTAACCGAGATCCCGTCGAGGGTATGGAGAGCCAGTTCGGCAATCAGGAGATCGATCGGTCGGTGCTGACAGAGCGCTACAGCCTCCTCACCACTCGAGGTCTCTGCGACGATCTGTAGATCGGGAGTAGCCGTAACCAATCGCCGTACCGCATCACAGGTAGGTTGATGAGCCAGGGCGAGCAGCAGGTTGAGATGTTGTGTAGGCCGCGTTAAT